>JAZGDQ010000386.1:0-10462 GCA_036477985.1 bacterium | reverse complement strand
GGAGAGGGGGAAGGGGGGGAAACCCGGCCGTTCGGGCCGCCCCCGCCGCGAAAAGAGGTGGAAGAGAAAGATGTGGGAACTGGGCGAGGCCTGCCCTCCGCTCCGGGGGCGCGGGGGCCCTGCCCGCGCGGGAATCCTTTTTCGAAAGGGGGGTTGGAAATGAGTGGGAGCGATGCTTGGTTCATGGCGTTCATGTTCTTCTGGCTGCTCATCTTGACCGTCGCGTTCGTTCTCCATTGGATCAAGGTCGAGCGGCACCACGATTTCGACAAGCATTGGGGCGCGAAGGCCTCCGAGGGGTTGCAGAACATCGTCCACAAGGGGCACAAGTAGGGCGCCCGCCTCGCGGGGGCGGAGGGGACCCTCCCGTTCGCCCCCGCGGCGCTCCCCGGGCGGCCGGCCCCGGCCCCCACGCCCTTCCCGCGCCCGCACTCCTCCCCCGCCATTTCGACCGGAGGGCGCGTCCCTCCCGAACGGTCCTCCACCGCCGAATCCGCGCCGAATTCTGACGGCCCTATCCGCCCTTGGCGGCGCGCGTGCGCGCTCCGGCGGCGGAGGCCCCGAACGAATGGCGGGGGGAAGCGGTGAGGGGGATTCGCCGGCCGATCAGACCGAATGCAGCAGGACCTTGTTCACGTTGCGGAGCTTGCGGCAAAGCTCCTCGGTGACGTGGGTGATGATCTTGACCATGAGATCCGAGGAGGGCGGATCCAGACGGTTTTCCATCATATCCTTCAGGTCGATCTCGAGAATGGTCGTGAGCCCCTTGGCGGTGGCGGTGGCCGAGCGCGGCTGCTTGTCGAAGATCGCCATCTCGCCGAACACCTGGCCCGGGTCCAGCGTCGCCACCGTGTTGTCGCCGCCCTTGCCGTTGAAGCCCTCAAGCTGAATATTCACGTTGCCGCTGACGACGAAGCAGACCTCCTGTTCGTCCCGATCCCCTTCCTCGAAGATCACCTCCCCGTCGGAGAGGCTCCGCATCACCCCGTGGGCGAGAAGCTGCTGGCGCTCTTCGTTGGTCAGCTTCCGGAAGAAGCCGATGCCGGAGACGCGCTTCAAAAGCTCCGCCCGTTGGGCGGCGAACCGGGAACCAAAGGAAGTGGGCATGTCAATCTCCTCGGCGCGGGCGGCGCGGGAGGGAAAATCAGGGGCCGCTCCTCCCGCACCCGGCGCTCCGAAATGACCGGTGCACTCTCCTCGCAGTCCGACGCCTTATCGAAACGGCGCGACGCTCTCTTGAGGGCGAATTCCCGATTCCCCCGGGGCCGCGGGCTCATTCTCCAAAATCATCCGCCCGATTCGATTATCCCCTCCCCAAAGGGGAAACCGGTGCGCTCGCGATCACAAATATATTTTAAATTCCTTGACGGGATAAAGTCAAACAAATTCAAAATGTTGAAAGTGCAGTTCGAGGGGGGCCGAACCGGGCCGGCGGGCTTCGGAGGGGCCTGCGCCCGGCCGGGGAGGGGGCCGTCTCCTCCGCCGCTAGGCCGGGCGGGCCGGATCGGCCGTAAACGGGGGGATTCTCAAAATGAAATGGCGTGCATCCCGCCCCCCGCCGCGCGGGCCGGGCGGCCCC
Source organism: bacterium (assembly GCA_036477985.1). Taxonomy (GTDB): domain Bacteria; phylum UBA8248; class UBA8248; order UBA8248; family UBA8248; genus JAZGDQ01. Next base: position 8,883 of record JAZGDQ010000386.1, on the reverse strand, counting down.
ATCGGGGAGGGAGCGAAAGAGAGCCGCCCTCTCTCTAGTCGGAGAGCCGGACGCCGACCACCGAGTTGATGCCGAGGCCCTCGTTCGAGGCGGCGTAATCGGTGGTCGAGACGCCCGAGCGGACGATCTGAAAGGTGGTTTGATCGGTGTTCCCCGCCTCCGAGAAGCTGGTGACGATGACCTGGATGAAATCGACCACCTCGACGTTGTAGTCTCCGTTGGCCGGGCTCAATTCCCGGATGACGGCCAGCGTCATTTCGCTGGTCCCCCCTCCCTCGGTCAGCCGGGCCTCCATGCCGCTCTGCCAACCGTTCCGGTTGCCCGGCAGCGCCCGGGCCTGCTGGCCCATGGCGACGGAGCCGCCGTAGCCGTAGTGAACGGCGTTCCGAAAGGCCGAGGTGCCGTTGGAGTCGTCGAAGGTGATCCCCATCAGGAAATTCTCGCCGTCGGAGATGGTGTTCCCGCAGGCGCTCCCGTTCGATCCGTCGCTGAAGAAATTCCCGCAATAGCGCTGCAGCGTGTGGGTCTGTCCCACAGCGAGCGCGCCCGCGCACCCGTTTGAGTTGTTGCAGTAGACGGCGAGCGGCACGACGGTGTTCGGATCCATCTCCCTCGCGGCGGCGAGAGCCGCGGTGGCGCTGGCGGTGATGTTGGTGGAGCCGAACCCGATGGCCTGGGCGAAGAAGAGGGAGAGGTTGTGGGTGATGTCCACCTTGACCGAATCCGCTGTGGGAAAAGTGACCGTGGGGGTCGCCCCTGTCAAAAAGGAGTTTGAGGCGATGTTCTGGTTGGCGAAGCTCGTCGCCTCGGCGCGGGCGGCGTCCTCGTCGCCCCCCTCGGCCAGAATGGCCGCCCCCGCCCGCGAGCCCGCGTCGGCCGCGTTCTGGATGGCGGCCCGCGCCATGTACATGTAGCCCACGTCCACCGAAATGGCGCCGGCGCCCAGGAGGACGGGGAGGGCGAGGGCCACGATGGCGAGCACCTGGCCCCGCGCGTCGCGCAGGGCGCCCCGCAGGAGCCCGCGGATTGGGCGGCCGGAAAATATGCGTTTCATCTCCATACTCCTCCCAGCCCTTTCTATCAGTTGGTCAGCCGCACCCCGGTGGTGGAACTGATCCCCAGCCCCTCGCCCGCAGCGACGTATCGGGTGGCGGGGAAGGATTTCTGGATGATCTCGATGTCGAACTCGTCCTGCGCGCTCGCCGAGCCGGGGTTGAAGTTGATGATGCGGACCTGGATGAAATCGACGACGCGGACGTCCCCGGTCGAATCACCGTAGGGCACGACCACGACGAAGGTCATCTCGTTGTCGCCCGAATTCAACCTTTGGATCATGGAACTCTGCCAGCCCTGCTTCGTGCCCGGCAGGGCCGAGGCGACCTGGCCGATGGTGGTCGTCCCCGAGTAGCCGTTCTCCACGTCGTCCTTCAGCTCCCCGGTGCTGTTGTTGTTGTTGAAGCTGAGCCCGGTCAGGAAGATTTCCCCGTTTTGGCTGTCGGCGGCGGGAACGTTCGAGTCGTAGTTGCAGGCAGATCCGCTCGCCCCGAAGAAATTCCCGCATTGGCGAAGAATGCCGTTCAGCTGCTGGGAGACCGAGAGCGAGCCTGAGCAGCCCGACGGGTTGTTGCAGTAGATGGCCAGCGGGACGATGTTCCCGGGGGGGATGGACTTCACCGCCGCCAGGGCCGCGGTGGCGTTCGCGGTCACGGTCGAGGCGTTGATCCCGATGATGGGGGCGAAAAAGAGGGGGAGGGTGTGGCTGATGGCCACCTTGACCGAATCCGAGGTGGGGAACGTCACCGAGGGGGTCGCCCCCGAGAGGTAGGAGGCGGAGGCGATGTTCTGGTTGGCGAAATTCGTCGCCTCCGCCGTGGCCTCGGCCTGGGTTCCGCCGTTCCCGAGGACCGCCGTGCCCGCTCGCGAGCCCGCGTCGGCCGCGTTCTGGACGGCGTTGCGCGCCAGGTAGACATAGCCCACGTCCACGGCGATGGCGGCCGACCCCATCAGAACGGGGAGGGCGAGGGCCACGATGACGATAACCTGGCCGCGCGCGTCGCGCGCCGCCCGGCCGAGCCCTCTTCGAATCGAGCCGATCGAGCAAGGAAATTTCATCTCCACATCCCTCCCGAATCCTCCCGGCGGGCCCGCCTCCTCTTCCTCACTCATGCCGCATCGTCGCCGTCTGGGCGAGCGCGAAGGAGCCGGTCCAGCCGGGGATCAGCGTTCCGGTCAGCGTGTCGAAGGTGCAGGAGACCGTGACCGTGGTGGAGTCCCCCGCCGCGCCGGCGGTTCCCCAGTTCGACCCGCTCGAGTTGCAGCCGGTCTGGCCGGCGGCGGTGAGGTAGGTGTCCACCGTGGTCGTCACGGTGGTCGAGGTGCTGGAGGGGAGAATCGCCACCCGGGCCCCCTCGCGGGCGGCGTTCGTCACCACCTGGAGGACGTTGTAGGCCCGGGCGATGTCGATGACGCCCATGATCAGGACGATCAGGACCGGGAGGAGGAGGGCGAACTCGACGACGGCCTGCCCTCGGTCTCGAACCGCGCGCCGGATTCCCCGCATCGGACTCCCGCCTCCCTCGCCTCTTCCGGGCCCGGCTTCCCCCGATTTCACCGTCTGGCCCGCACCCGGGGGCGGAGCCGGGAAATCCCCGCGCCTGGGCGCCCTCCGTGCGAGAGGACCGGACGCGGGGACCCTTCTAACCCTATGAAATATACCATATTCACCGGTGAAGACCGTGACGGAGGTCACAATTCGGACCACCGGAATGAGGCCATCACCTCCTCCCCCCCTCCCCTTTTCGCCGGGAGCGCAAGGGTTATTCGAGCGGGCCGGCCGCGAGATGGGCCTCGAAGGATCGGACGACGAAGGGAATCAGCCCCGCCTCGGGAAGCCCCAATTCGGCCAAAACGCGACGGCCCGCCTCCGCCGCGGAAGAGGGGCCGCCGGACGCCGCCGGCGAGCTCGATCTCGAAGTCGTGCCAGAGGGAATGGCCGCGGGGCGTGAGGCGGATCGGCTTGCCCTCCTTTTCCCGAAGGGGAACCCCTCGGCGCGGAACCGGCGGCGTCCCCGCGAAACTGGCGGCGTCCCTGAAAATACAACGAACGGGGGGGAGCGGAAAGGCGGAGGGGGGGAATCCGCCGCGGGGCCGATCGCCTTGACAGGCCCGGCGCATCCTTCTTAGATGGGCTTTCGTTTCCGAGCCTCGAGCGTCTCCCCGCAAAGGCGCCGCCCTGTCCCCTCCCGAGAAGGAGTTCTCCCGTGAAACTGGTCACCATGGAAACCAATCGAGAGGGAGGCGGGGAGGAGACCATCGGGGCCGTCCTCCCGGGGGAGCGAACGCTCGACCTCGCCCCCGCCGCCGGCCTCCCGCCCGACATGATCCTCTTCCTGGAGGAGGGGCCCGGCGGGATGGCGCGCGCCCGGAAGGCGGCCGCCGAGGCCGAGGCGGGGGAGCATTCGGCCCACGTGCGCCCGCTCGCCGAGGTGCGCCTCAAGGCCCCCGTCCCCCGGCCCCGGAAGTTCATCCACTCCGGGCGCAACTTCTACAAGCACCTCGATGAGAGCGGGAGCGCGAAGCCCCGCCAGATTCCCCTCGCCCCCCGCTTCGTCTCCACCCTCATCGGCCCCGACGAGCCGGTGGTCTATCCCAAGATCACGAGCCAGCTCGACTCGGAGGCCGAGATCGTCATGGTCATCGGGACGCGCTGCAAGGACGTCCCGCGCGAGCGGGCCTTCGAGGTCATCGCCGGCTACACCCTCTACAACGACATCACGGCGCGCGACATCCAGGTGGACGAGGAGCGCGGCGGCCTTTTTCTGTGCAAAAACCTGGACACGACGAACACCCTGGGGCCCTGGATCGTCACCTCCGACGAGATCGAGGACCCGCAAAGCCTCGATATCATCGGCCGGGTGGACGGGGTGGAGCTCCAGCGCCAGAGCCTCTCGGCCATGATCTTCGACATCCCCCACATCATCTCCCACCTCTCCCAGATGACCCTCGAGCCGGGCGACCTGGTCTCGACCGGAACGCCCGAGGGATGCGGCATTTTCCGGAAACCGGACCCCACCCCCTTCCTCCTCAAGGTGGGGAGCGTGGCCGAGGTGGAGTCGGGTCCCATCGGGATCCTCCGCAACCCGATCGTGGAGGGCTGAGCGGCCGTGAAGATCACCCGCGTTCAGGCGTTCGTCCTCTCCGCCCCCCAGCCCGAGCGGGAGTACTGGGTGAGCCTGCGTCCCGTCCTCTCGGTGAACGAGCTCGTCGTGAAGGTGCACACCGACGAGGGAATCACCGGCATCGGCATGGGGACGGCGGTCGCCCCCGTCCGCGAGGCGGCCAAGGTCTTTCAGGCGGGCTTCGCCGATCTCCTCATCGGGGAGGACCCCCTCCGGCCCGAGCGGCTCCTGGAGAAGATGACCCGCACCACCCACCAGCGGACGGCCTACGAGAGGGGCTGGCCCCGCGGGAGCATCGTGACGGCGGCGGCCGCGATCGACACCGCTCTGTGGGACATCATGGGCCGGGCGGCGGGCCTTCCCATCTACAAGATTCTGGGGGGCCACTCCGCCCGCGCGCGCACCTACGCCGGGGGCGGCTACTACCGGGAGGGAAAGGACCTCGCCGAGCTGGCCGAGGAGTTCGAGAGCGGCCTCGCCATGGGGCACCGCGGCTTCAAGATGAAGATCGGGGCGCTCCCCCTGAAGGAGGATCTCGCCCGCGTGGCGGCCGTGCGCGAGACAATCGGTCCCGACTGCCTCCTCGCCGCCGACGTCAACGGGGCCTGGACCTACGCCGAGGCGAGGGAGGGGGTGAAGGAGCTCGCCGAGTTCGGGCTCGCCTGGGTCGAGGAGCCCATCTGCTGGCGCGAGGCGAAGCACGCCCTTCCCCTCCTGCGCCCGGAGTGCCCCGTCCCCATCGCCGACGGCCACGGAGAGATGGCCCTTTACGACTGCCTGCGCCTGATCGAGGAGGGGTCGGTGGACTACATCCAGTTCGACGCGACGAAATTCGAGGGCCTGACCGGAAGCCGCAAGGTGATGGCGGCGGCCGAAACGGCCCACCTGCGCTTCGTCCCCCATCACGACCCCCAAATCCACGCCCACTGCGTGGCGGCCAGCCCGGCGGGCTTCATCTGCGAGAGCCACGCCGATCGGGGGCGCGATCCCGTCTGGTTCGAGCTCTTCGAAGGCGCCCCCGAGCTGAATGAGGGCTGGCTCTCGCTCTCGGATCGGCCCGGATTCGGCGTCGAGCTCAACGAAAAAGCGATGGCGAAATGGGCGGAAGAGGTTCGCTGAGCGCCCCGATCGAAAAAAATTCTCAAAATGCCCCGGCCCGCCGAAACGCCCTCGGGCCTCCGAATCCCGACCGAAAAGCCCGCTCCCTTCTCGAATCCGCGTTGCGCGCCGCGCGCCCCGCACAGCTTCAAGCCAGCGCGCGCGCCGAAGCGCAAACGCGCCATTGCGCGAATCGCGCAGCATGCTTGCGTTTTCTCAAATCGAGCCCGCGCGCGAACCGATCTTTTTCACCTTTCGCGCACGATTGATCGAAGAGGCGGCGCACGGCGGGAGCAGAATCGTTCGCGCAAAATCGTGGCTGAAACGGAAAATCGCATCGGATTGAAGCGGATCATAAATCGCAAAAAAGGTAAAATAAAACTTGACCTTTCATTCAACTATGGCATAAATTTCCAAACGTACATGTTTTTCGTTCTTGTGTACGTGAATTCAGCGCCGCGGCGCGCAGGAACGGCTAAGACGGATGTCGGTTGTTCGGTCTGAACGACGCGCCTTTGAGGGCGCAATGATCACCGCCCGAGAAGGAGGTTGCTGGAATGGCCGCAAAGAAAGCTGCCAAGCGTAGACCAGCAAAGAAGAAGGCCAAGAGGAAGACAGCCAAGAGGAAGGCCACGAAGAAGAAGGCCAAGAAAAAGGCCGTGAAGAAAAAGGCCGTGAGGAGAAAGGCCAAGAGGAAGCCGGCCAAGAAAAAGGCCAAGAGGAAGGCCAAGAGGAAGCCGGCCAAGAAAAAGGCCAAAAGGAGGGCCAAAAAGAAAGCGAAGAAAAAGGCCAAGAAAAAGGCCAAGAGAAGGACCAAGAAGAAGTAGCAGCGCCTGACTCTTCACGCACGAGCAAGTGGTCCGACAAAGGGGCTCCGCCGGGAGGCGGGGCCCCTTTTTCGCGCCCAAAGGCCCCGCCGGGGGCGGGGAGGGGCCAAGGTGAGATAAATCCCCCTCCCGGCGGCCCTTTTCCCGCCCGCCCCCGCCTGGCGGCCCTTTTTCCCGCCCGCCGCCGCTTGGCGGCCAGCCCCGGCGGGGGCCCCCTTTCCACGGTTCCCGGGGCTGGGGTATAAATCCCCTCCAGCGGCGGCCGAACAGGGGCTCCGCGCGGGCGGGCCGCGCCCCATCGGCGCCTCCCCCCTCTCCCCTCCCCCCCGGGCGGGGAGTGCGCCGCGCGCCGGCCCCCTTCACGCGGTTTCCGACGGATTCCGGCCCGCCCGGCCATGGGAGATCCTCGATGAACACGCGGACGCTCATCTACACCTTCTTCTCCATCCTGGGCTTCGGCTTTTGGGGCTTCCTGATGAAGGTGGGCCAAAAGCGCCTGGGCGCCATGCCCCACCTCATCACGATGGGAATCGTGGTGACTCTGATCGTCCTCGCGGGCCTCCTCAGCCGCCAGGTTTCCCTCCCCCCCCTGCGGAACGCCCTGTGGATCCCGGCGGCGGCCACCCTGGCCACCCTTGTGGCCATGGTCTCCTTCACCTGGGCGCTCGAGAGCGCCGAGGGGCACACCTCGGCCGTCGTGGCCCTGACCGCCCTCTACCCCGGCGTCACTGCCGTTCTCGCCGTCCTCTTCCTGGGAGAGTCCTTCTCCCTCGCCAAGGGGGCCGGCCTCCTCTTCGCCCTCACCGCGGCCTTCCTCTTCACCCGCTAGGGCCCGGCCGGAGAGAGAATGGCGCGACGAGGCCTCCGCATCGGCATCGACACGGGCGGAACCTTCACCGACGTCGTCGGGGTGCGCGCCGACACGGGCGAGGTCTTCACCACCAAGACGCCGACGACGCCCGCCGACCTCAGCGACGGGCTCATCGAGGGAATCCGCAAGATTCTCGAGGAGACGAAGATCCGCCCGCGCCAGGTCGTCGGCGTCTTCCACGGGACCACGGTCGCCACCAACGCCATCCTTGAGCGGCGCTTCGAGAACCTGGGCCTCATCGTGACGGCCGGCTTCCGCCACCTCCTCGAGGCGGGCCGCGCCGCCCATTACGCCGGCGGCGCCGGCGGCCACTTCGCCGCCCCCCTCCTCGCCCGCCCGCCCGAGGCCCTCGTCCCCCCCGAGCGCATCCGCGAGGCGAGAGAGCGCGTCTCGGCCTCGGGGGAGGCCCTCCTTCCCCTCTCGAAGGAGGAGGCCCTCGAGTCGGCCCGCTGGTTCCGCGACCGGGGGATCGGCGCCGTCGGGGTCTGCCTCCTCCACGCCTACGCGAATCCCGTCCACGAGCGGACGATCCGCGACGCCTTCGCCAGCGCCTTCCCCGAGTGCTTCGTGAGCATATCGAGCGAAGTCATCCCCGAGCCGGGCGAATATGAGCGGGCCATCACCACCCTGCTCGACGCCTGCATCAAGCCGCGCATCAAGGCCTACCTCGACCGGAGCGCGGGGCGGATCGACGAGGCCCTCGGGCAGGTCCCCTTTCTCGTCATGAAGAGCAACGGCGGGGTGGCGACCGCCCGCGAGGTGGCGAAAAAACCGATAAGCACCGTCCTCTCGGGCCCGGCGGCGGGCGCCCTCTCGGCCGCCCATCTGGGCCGCCTCTCCGGCTACGGCCAGCTCATCACCCTCGACGGCGGGGGGACCTCCTCCGACATCTCGGTGATCGAGGCGGGCGAGGTGAAGCGCTCCACCCGCCACCAGCTCGACGAGTTCACCCTCCGCCTCCCCATGGTGGACATCGTGACCATCGGGACGGGCGGGGGCTCGATCGCCTGGCGCAGCCCGGAGGGAAGGCTCCGGGTGGGGCCGCGCAGCGCCGGGGCCGACCCCGGGCCGGTCTGCTACGGGCGGGGGGGGGAGGAGCCCACCGTGACCGACGCCAACCTCGTCCTCGCCCGCAGCCCCCTCCAGCTCGCCGGGGGAGAGGTGAACCTCAACAAGGCCCTCGCCATGCGGGCCATGCGCCAGCTCAGCCGCCCCTTCGGGATGGACCCGCTCGAGATGGCCGCCGGCGTGGTGGAGATCGCCGCCTGGAACCAGGTCCACGCCGTGCGGCGCGCCACCGTCCAGCGGGGCATCTCCCCGCGCGACTTCGCCCTCATGGCCTTCGGCGGCTCGGGCCCCCTGACGGCGGGCCTGGTCGCCGAGATCCTGGGGATCGACACCGTCATCGTCCCCCCCTTCGCGGGGATGACGAGCGCCTTCGGCCTCGAGGTGGTCGACCTGGTGAACGACCACTCCCTCCCCTACCTGCGGAGCGAGGAGGATCTGGATGCGGAGGCGCTGGGCGAGGCCTTCGGGCGCCTGGAGGCCCAGGCCGAGGAGGGCCTCGCCATGGAGGGAATCCCCGCCCACCGGCGCTCCCTCCGCCGCACGGCCGACATGCGCTACCGCGGCGAGGCGCACGAGATCGAGGTGGACATCCCCTCGGGCTACCTCACCCCGGCCTCGGTGGCCGAGGCGATCGAGCGCTTCCACCTCCTCTACCAGCGCCGCTACACCTACAATCACAAGGGGAGGCGCCCGGTCGAGTCCGTCAACCTGCGGGTGACGGGCATCGGCTACACCGAGCCGCCCACCCTGCCCCTCATCCCGGCCGGGGAGGAGAGCCCCGAGGATGCCTACAAGGGCGCCCGCCTCGTCTGGTTCCGCGAGATGGGCGGCTTCCACGACA
>JAZGDQ010000385.1:0-12647 GCA_036477985.1 bacterium | reverse complement strand
ATTTGACCTCGGTGCCGGTGAGGACGATCCCCGCCTCGTAGGTCTCCTCGATGGAGTACTCGGCGCGGGCGCGGCGGTTCTCGGCGATGATCTTGATTCCGGCCATTCGGATTCCGCTCCGCCCTCTCGGCCCGGGCATGGGGAAAAAAAGAGGGAGCCGCAGGCTCCCCCACCTTAATCCCAGCCCCAATATAGGTCAAAAGGCGAAAATCCGCCACTTTGGCGGGGCCCCCTCCCCTCAGCGCTTGCGACCCCTTTTTCGGGGCATGGGGCCACGCCCCCGTGGGGCGGCCTTCTTCCTCCGCCCGGGCGGGGCGCCGCCCTTCGCCCCCCCCTGGGGACGCCGCGTTCCCAGCGCGCGCTTGCTCCGCCCCGCGCCCGACTCCCCCTCGGCGCGCCCCCGGCTCCCCCCCGCCAGAAGCTGGAGGGCGATCTCCCGCTGGGCCAGGTCCACCCCGACCACCCGCACCGTGACCGGGTCGCCCAGCCGGAAGCGCCGCCCCGTCCGCTCGCCCAGGACGGCGTGCTCCTCGGGGAGGAAGCGGTAGTAGTCGTCCGTCAAGGCCGCGAGCGGAATCATCCCTTCGACGAAGATATCCTCCAGCTCGACGAAGACGCCGAAGGAGGCCGCCCCCGAGACGTGGCCGCCGAATCGCTCCCCCACCCGGTCCTTCATGAAGAGCGCCTTGTGGAAATCCACCATGTCCCGCTCGGCCTCCTCGGCCGCCCGCTCGGCCGCCGAGATGTGGGCGCACGATTCGGCGCGGCGCTTCGCGTAAGGCTCCCTCCGGGCCCCGCGCAGGAGCCGCGTGAGGCGCCGGTGGACGAGGAGGTCGGCGTAGCGCCGGATGGGGGAGGTGAAGTGGGTGTAGACGGGAAAGCCCAGGCCGAAGTGCAGCGCCGGCGCCGGCGCGTAGACGGCCAGCTTCATGCACCGAAGGACAAGCAGGTTCACGTAGCGCTCGTAATCCGTTCCCCGCGCCGCCTCCAGCGCGCTCTGCAGCGCTCCCGGCTGCTTGAGCGCCTCGGCCGAGGGGACGGGAAGGCGCAGGTTCGAGAGGGCGAGGCGGACGGCCGGGAGCTTCTCCTCATCGGGCGGCTCGTGCACCCGGTAGACGGCGCCCCCGCCCGCCCCGGCCAGCCGCTCGGCCACGGCCCGGTTCGCCGCGAGCATGCACTCCTCCACGAGGCGGTGGGCCGCGTTCCGGGGGGCGCTCTCGATGGCCTCCGGCTTCCCCTCCGCGTCGAGCCGGACCACCGCCTCGGGCAGCTCGAAGTCGAGGCCGCCCTCCGCCATCCGGCGCGCGCGCAGGCTCTCGGCGAGGGAGGCCAGCGCGCGAAGCTCCCTCTCCAGGGAGGGCGCCTCCCCGAGCTCCTCCTCGGGAATCGCGCGCCCCTCGAGGAGGGCCCCGGCGGCGTGGTAGGTGAGCTCGGCCCGCGAGCGGATGCGCCCCACGGCGAGGCGGGAGTCCGTGCGCCTCCCCTCCCCGTCGAAGTCGAGGAAGATCGAGAGGGTGCGCCGCACCTTCCCGGCCTCCAGGGAGCACACCTCGCCCGAGAGCTTGGGGGGGAGCATGGGAATCGCCCGGTCGGGGAAATAGACGCTGTTCCCCCGGCGGTAAGCCTCCCGATCCAGGGCGGAGCCGGAGGACACGTAGTGAGACACGTCGGCGATGTGGACGCCGAGCCTGCAGCCTCCCTCTGGGAGCGTCTCGATGGAGAGGGCGTCGTCGCGGTCGCGCGCCGTGCGCGGGTCGATGGTGAAGGCCGCCAGCCCGCGCAGGTCCTCCACCCCGGCGGGGAAGGGATCCCCTTCCTCCGGCGGGCGGCTGGCCTCGGCCTCGCGCAGCGCCTTCTCCCCGAACTCCTCGCGGAGGCCGTGCTTGGCGATGATCATCGACTGCTCGACGGCGGGATCCTCCGGGTAGCCGAAGGCGCGCACCACCCGCCCGCGCGGCTCCTCGCCGAAGCCGGGGTAGCGGGTGATCTCCACCTCGACCCACTCGCCCGCGCGCGCGCCGCCCCGCCCGCCCTGATCGAGATGAACGAGGTGGGGGATCCGCTGGCTCTGGGGCTCCACCCAGGCCCGGCGCCCCTCCACCTCCAGGCGCCCGACCAGGGTGGCGTGGGCGCGCTCGATCACCTCGAGCACGCTTCCCTCCCGCCGCCCGTCGGGGTGGACCCGCTCCGCCCGGGCGGAGACGCGGTCGCCGTCCATGGCCCCCCGCGTGCGGCTCCGGCGGATGAAGATGTCCGCGCCCGCCTCCCCGCCGCCCTCCCCCTCCGGGATCACGAAGCCGTAGCCCTGGCGGTGGCCCCGGAAGACGCCCCGCTCGATCGAAAGGCTCTGGGGAAGGGCGTAGCGCGCGCGGACCCGTATCAGCCCGCCCTCCTCGGCCAGGGCGCGCAGCTTGCGGCGCAGGAGGGGGCGCTCGCTCGCGGGCAGGCCGAGGTGGCGGACCATCTCGCGCACCGACATGGGCCGCCCCTCGCGGGCGAGGAGGTCGAGAACGGCCTTCACGTCGGGGGAGTCTGGGGGGGTGAGGCTCATGGGTGGAGAATGCGCGCGCCGCCGGTGAGGGCGGGCGGCCTCACGCGCCGCCCCCTTCCACGTCCTCCAAGTGCACCTGGTAGGTCTCGACGACCTTGGCGCCCTCGAGCTGAACGCAGGTGAGGTTGTGGCCGTAGGCGGCGCCGGTGTCGATGCCGAGGCAGCGGGGCAGATCGTCCAGGACCTCGGGGAGGGGGGTGTGGCCGAAGACGACGGGCACGCCGAAGTCCTCCTTCGAGTCGATGAACTCGTGGCGGATCCAGAGCATGTCGCGCGCGCTCTGCTCCTCGAGGGGAACGCCGGGGCGAAAGCCGGCGTGCACGAAGAGAAATCCGCCCGCCTCGTGGCGGTATTGCAAGGACTCGAAGAAATCCATGTGGAGGGGAGGAAAGCTCGGCGGCCCCTCGCGCGGGTCGATGCCGTAGCTCTCCAGCGTCGCGTAGCCGCCGTTCATGAGGTAGATCCCGGAGTCGTATTTCCTCTCGTCCTTGACGTAGTCGAGAAGCATGTCCTCGTGGTTCCCCAGCAGGCAGACCGTCCGCGGGTATCTGAGCCGAAAGTCGAGGACCCGATCGACGACGCCGCGCGAGTCGGCCCCCCGGTCGATGAAGTCCCCGATGAAGACGATCTCGTCCTCGGCGTCGAAGGGGACGCGCTCGATGAGCAGGTCCAGCATCGCGCGCTGGCCGTGTATGTCTCCGACGGCGTAGAGCTTCGGCATGGGAAAGAGCGCGTGCCCCTGGACGAGGAAATGAGAACCGGCCCCGATGCGCACGTGGGGGGAGCGGGCCGATTGTAGGATCTCCCGCGCGAGGGGCGCAACCGGCCCGCGCGCACGCCTAAATCATCATAAAAATCAATAAGTTAAGTTATCCCTTCGGGCCGGGGGGTCATCCCTCGCCGCCGGCCCCCTAGTGGACCTCGCCCCAGTTCTCCCCCACCTCCGCTTCGGCGGCCAGGGGGACCCGCAGCCGCACGGCGCCCTCCATCTCCTCGGTCACGAGCCGGGTGACGTCCTCCATCTCCCCGGGGGGGACCTCGAAGAGGAGCTCGTCGTGCACCTGGACGAGCATCCGCGCCGCCCGCTTCTCCTTCGCCAGGCGCGCCGAGATGGCCAGCATGGCCCGCTTGATGATGTCGGCCGCGCTGCCCTGGATGACCGAGTTCACGGCGGTCCGCTCGGCCGCGTTCCGGAAGTTTCCGGTCCGGCTGTTGAGGTCGGGGAGGTAGCGGCGCCGCTCAAAGAGGGTGGAGACATAGCCGCGCTCCTTCCCTCCGGCGATCACCTTCTCGACGAAGGCGGGCACCCGGGCGAAGCGCTCGAAGTAGGTGTCGATGAACGCGCGCGACTCATCGAGGGGAATCCCCAGGGTCTGGGAGAGGCCGAAGGCGCGCTGGCCGTAGACGATGCCGAAATTGACGGCCTTGGCGACCCGGCGCATCTCGGCGGTCACCTCCCCCGGGGGAAGGCCGTAGACGGCCGAGGCGGTGGTCGCGTGGATGTCTTCGCCGCGCTCGAAGGCGGCGACCATGTTTGGGTCCTCGGTGAAGTGGGCGAGGACGCGCAGCTCGATCTGGCTGTAGTCCACCGAGAGGAGCTTCCAGCCCGCCTCGGGCAGGAAGGCGCGCCGAATCTCGCGCCCCAGGTCGGTCCGGATGGGGATGTTCTGCAGGTTCGGGTCCGAGCTGCTCAGGCGTCCCGTGGCGGCCACGGTCTGGTTGAAGCTGGCGTGGATCCGCCCCGTGCGGGGATTCACGAGGGCCGGAAGGGTGTCCACATAGGTGTTCTTGAGCTTGGCGAGCTGGCGGTAGCTGAGGATCTCCTGGGGGAGGGGATGGCGGGGCGCCAGCCGCTCGAGCGTCTCGATGTCGGTCGAGGGGCCGGTCTTCGTCCGGCGCACCACGGGCAGGCCCAGCTTCTCGAAGAGGATCCTCCGCAGCTGGGGGGTGGAGTTGATGTTGAACTCCTCGCCCGCGTACTCGTGAATCTGCGCCCGCATGGCCTCCAGCCGCGTCTCCAGCTCCTTGCCCATCTCCCCGAGGATGTCCTTGTCCAGGCGGATGCCCGTCCGCTCCATATCGAAGAGAACGCCCAGGAGGGGGATCTCCAGATCGCGGAACAGGCCCTCCAGGCCCGCCGCCTTCAGCTCGGGCGCCATCCGCTCGGCCAGGCGCAGGGTGAGGTCGGCGTCCTGCGCGCCGTAGAGGGCGGCCGTCTCCACCGCCACCTCGGCGAAGGGGATCTGCTTGGCGCCCTTGCCGCACAGATCGGCGTACTTGATGGTGGGCGTCTCGAGGTATTCCATCGAAAGGTGATCGAGGCCGTGGCTCGTCCGGTCGGAGTGGATGAGGTAGGAGGCCACCATGGTGTCGAAGATGGGGCCCGCCAGCTCGAGGCCGGCCCCGGCGAGCACCGCCATGTCGTACTTGATGTTCTGGCCCACCTTTTCGATCTTCTTCGAGGTGAGCGGCCCGCGCAGGGCCTTGAGCGCCTCCGCCAGGGGAAGCTGGGGGCCGGTGTCGAGCCCGGTGTGCGCCACCGGCACGTACCAGCCGCTCCCGGCCCGGACGCTGAAGTTGAGGCCCACGATCTCGGCCTTGGACTTGTCGAGGGAGGTCGTCTCCAGATCGACGGCGAAGCGCCTGGCCGCGCGGAGCTCCTTGGCGAGGGCGGCCAGCTCCTTCTTCTTGCGCACGATGCGGTAGTCGCGCCTCTTGGCCTCCTCCAGCGGGGAGAGGGGGGCCTCCTCCTCGGCCGCCGACTCCCCTTCGCCGTCGCCGGACTCGTAGCCGGGAAGCTGCTCCACCATGTTCTTGAACTCGAGCTCCTCGACGAAGAGCTTGCGCGCCGCCTCGAAGTCGGCGGAACCCAGGCGGTAGCTCTCCATGTCCGCGTCGACGGGGAAGTCGCGCCGGATGGTGCACAGCTCGAGCGAGAGGCGGGCGAGGTCGGCGTTGTCCTCGATGCTCTGGCGCTGCTTGGGGCGCTTGATCCGCGCGGCGCCGGCGAGTACGGCCTCGAGCCCGCCGAACTCCTGGATGAGGGCGACGGCGGTCTTCTCCCCGATTCCGGGGACGCCGGGGATGTTGTCCGAGGAGTCGCCCATGAGCGCCTGGACCTCGACCACCTTCGCCGGCGGCACGCCCCAGCGCTCCTCCACCTCGGCGGCCCCGAAGATCTTGTCCTTCATCGGGTCCCAGATGGTGACGCGGCCCTCGACGAGCTGCATGAAATCCTTGTCCCCCGTCACGAGAATGACCTCGAACCCCTCCCCGGCGGCCTTCTCGGCGAGGCCGCCGATGAGGTCGTCCGCCTCGGCCCCGGGCCGGACGAGGACCGGGATTCGGAGCGCCTCGACGACGCGGTGCATGAAGGGTATCTGGGTCACCAGATCCTCGGGCGCGGCGTCGCGGTTCGCCTTGTAGGCGGGGTACATTTCGTGGCGGAAGGTGGGTTCGGGCCGGTCGAAGGCGACGGCCATGTACTCGGGCGCCTTGTCGCGGATCACCTTGAGGAGCATCCGTGTGAAGGAGAGGACGGCGCCGGTCGGCATCCCGCGGGAGTTGGAGAGCCGCTGGCGCATCATGGCGTAGTAGGCCCGGAAAACGTAGCCCGAGCCGTCGATGAGGAAGATCCGCCTGGCCGGTTTCGTCACGCCGCCTCCGCGCGCTTCAGGGTCAGGGGAGCGAACCGCTCCCCCCTCGAAACCTCGCACGACTTTCCCCCCTTCGCAACGCGCCGGGGCAATCCGCCGCGGCGGGGGAGAATTCCGCAAATGCTTGTTTTATCAAGATATGTTGACACCGCAATCCATTAAGACTAGAATTTATATTATGGAGGTTACACCTCCAACTGAGTTCAGAACCTTTTAGGCGGTGGTCCGCCCGCCGCCTTGTGAGGGAGCGCAGTCTCAGTATGAGTGCCGAACCCCCTCGCTTGGATGTGTTCCTCTCCTATCTGAAAAAGCAGATCGAGGAGCGCGAGGATTTCCGGAGCGACGTCGAGCGGAGCATCCACATCCTCCGCCAGGCGGAGGAGGAGCTGCGCCGCCAGAGGTTCGGGGCCGCGCCCCCTCTTGATGACGACTCCGAGGACCTCCCCTACCGCATCCACTCCGGCGAGGGCGAGACTTCGAGCGCCCGGAGCGAAATGTTCTCCTTTGCGGAAGAGCCTCCGGAGCCGCCCCCCGCGCCGCCGCGGGAGGCCGAGCCCGACATGGCCTCCGGCCTCCTGGACAAGTCCGCCGCCGCCGGGAACGCCCACCAGAAGCAGATAGAGGACTTTCTCGAGGAAGGCCAGCACCTTCTTCTCGACATAGAGGGAAGGGACCGGGAGACGGTCCCCCCGCCCGCTCCGCCGCCCTCCGCCGCCCGGACCCCGGCCGGCCGCGAGGGGGGAGAGCCCCCCCTGCTGGACGAGGTGGAGCTGGAGGAGGAGATTCCCCTCTCCCCGGTGCCTGCGTCGCGGGCGGCCTCCCCCGCCCGCCCTGGGGCGGCCACGCCGCAGGGGCCGCTCACGGCCACCCAGCGCCTCAAGGCCCACGTGCGGGCGGGCGGAGCGATTCGCTGCCTCGACCCCTGGAACCAGCTTTGCGCCGCCTTCGTCCTTCGGGAAACGGAGGGGCCCGCCGTTCTGGCCACCGACGCCCTGCTCGGCTACCTCTGGAAGCAAATGCGGCGCATCCACCGGAGCCTCCAGGCCGGCGCGTCGGCCGACTCCCGGGAGATGGACGAGCGGAAGGAGTTCCTCTGCGCCTTCGTCGGCGCGGTGATGGGGCAGGGCTTCGAGGCGATGGAGCGGGTCCCCGGCCTGCAGCTCGCCAGCGGGGAGGCGCGGCCGTCCGAGTTCGAGTTCGAGCGGGCGACGGTGACGATGCTGCACCCGCGAATTTTGGAGTACATCCACAACCTTCTGAAAACGCCGGGCCCGGACTTCTTCAAGGCCGACGGCGCCTACACCGAAATCGCCGACTACCTGAACCAGTTCCTGGAGTTCTCCCGCAGCAATTCGGAGGAGGAGCGGACGGCCTCCCTCCTGGCCCAAATCGGGATTGCGCACGAGCCCCCGCCCGGCGCCGGAAAAGCGGACGGCGAGGCGCCGAAAGCGGATGCGGAGGAGTCGTTCGCCGCCTCCGCCGATTCGGCCTCCTTCCTCGAGGAGGCGGAAAACCTCCAGGACCTGAACGAGTTCGACTACATGCCCGACGACGTGAAATCCATTCTCTCCGTGAAGGAAGACGCCCTCTCGACCTCGACGTTCAAGAAAAGGGCCGAGGATTTCAAAACCGGCGCGCCCGAGTCCGGGGCCGGGGAGGGCGAAGAGGAGACCGTCGATCTGACCGAGGTGGATTTCAAAGATCCCGGCCAGTTCGATCTGAACTCCGTCGAACAGCGGATCGCCGCCGAGGAGGCCGGCGGGGAGGAGGTCCCCTCGGACGACTCCCTCGATCTCATGTCCGAGGACGAGGAGTCGGTCGCCGCGCCGCCCTTCGATCCCGGCGCGGATGAAGAAGACCCGCCCCCCGAGGCGACCAAGGCCGAGGACGCGGAGATGAAGAAATTCCTGAAGGACATCGGCGTCGACTGGAATACCTGAGCCCGGCGCGGGCCTTCCCGCCCGGCGCGGGCCTTCCCGCCGGTTTCCCCCCTCCCTTCTCTCTCACCATCGCCGGGCGGCGCCCGCCGGGCCGCGCCCGCCGTGTTGCTCTTCTCCGCGCCAGGCGCGACACTGAAGGGCGAGAGGCCGTCCGCCGCCTGCGCCCCCATCGGGGGCTTCCATCGAGGAGCGTTCCGCCCATGCCGGATATCGAACGAATGGATTCGGAGGAGGTGAAGACCGCCGTCCGCGCGCTCTACGCCAAAGTGGCGGAGGGGGGAGCGTGCTGCGCGGGCCCCGAGATGCCGGCCGGTCCGGAGAACGTCCGGAGCATCGGCTACGCCGAGGAGGCGCTCGGCGGCCTGCCGCCCGAGGTGATCGATTCGAACGTCGGGTGCGGAGCGCCCCTCGAGGCGGCGCGCCTGCAGCCCGGCGAGACGATCCTCGACCTGGGCTCGGGCGCCGGGCTCGACTGCTTTCTCGCGGCGAAGGAGGTGGGGAGCGGCGGGCGCGTCCTCGGGCTCGACATGACGGAGGCGATGCTCGAGAAGGCCGAGGCGCACCGGCGGCGGATGGGCCTGGAGAACGTCGAGTTCCGGCGCGGGGAGATGGAGTCCATGCCCATCGAGGACGAATCCGTGGACGTCATCATCAGCAACTGCGTGATCAACCTCTCGCCGGACAAGGAGGCCGTCTTCCGCGAATCGTTCCGCGTGCTGCGCCCCGGCGGCCGGTTCGCCGTCTCGGACGTCCTCATCGGCGGCGCCAGGCCGGACGGCGAAGGAGCCGGGGAGAAGGGGGGCGGCTCCATCGAGGAATGGTGCGCGTGCGTGGCTGGGGCCATCGAGGAGGAGGCCTATCTCTCGGGCCTGCGCGCGGCCGGCTTCGGGGAGGCGGAGATCCTCTCGCGGAAACCCTATCCGTCCCCGGGGCTCATCAGCGCGACCGTCCACGCGCGCAAGCCCGTCCGGGGCTGAGGCGGAAGAAGCGGAATCCTAACGAGAGGGAGGGGCCGCCGGCGAAGGCGCACGGGGAGGCTCGGCCTTCTGGGCGGTGATCGAGCTCCCGCGCCACATGACGCCCAGGTAGGCGATGTAGAGGAACAGGGCGACCAGAGCGAACCGCGCCACCTGGAAGATCATCCGCATCGGAAGGCTCTTCTTGCGGGTGTGGCCATAGCTCTCGTAATGGCTTTTGTCGTTCATCCCCCCGCCTCCGGCTCGCATCCATTCGCAGACACCAAGATAGCACCCGCCCTCCGGCTGCATCAACACCGCCCCTCGGCCCTGTCCGGCCTTCCCGCGCGCTCCGCCCCGCGCGGCCCGCCGCCCCTCGAATTGACACCCTCCGCGGGGCGGTGCTAAGTAGCGGCAGCCGGAAAAATCCCATTCCTGGAGGCCGCTCCCATGCACATCGACATCCACTGCCACATCTTCCCCGACGAATTCATCGAGCTGCTCGAGAAGGAAGGCCCCCGGTTCGGCGTCAAGATCTTCACGGACGATAAGGGGAACCGGCGCGTCGACGTGAAGGGCGACCCCCACCCCCCGCTCGAGCCCTTCACGAACGTGGACGTGCGCCTGGCGACCATGGAGAAGATGGGCCTGGACATGAACGTTCTCTCCTTCTCCGCCCGGCCGGGCTGCTACTGGGCCGACGGGCCGCTCGGGGAGGAGCTCTGCCAGGCGGCGAACGACGGCTACGCGCGCATCATCGCCGACAAGCCCGACAAGTTCTCGGCCCTCGCCGCCCTGCCCGCCCAGGACCCTCCCCGGGCCGTGCGCGAGCTCGAGCGCGCCGTCACCAAGGCCGGCCTCAAGGGCGGCTACTTCGGCACGAACGTGAACGGCCTCTACCTGGACGACGAGTCGTTCTTCCCCATCTACGAGGCCGCCGCCGCCCTCAAGGTCCCCCTCATCGTCCACCCCATCAACCCGGCCGGAAGGGCCCAGATGAAGGACTACCATCTCTTCAACCTTGTCGGCTTCCCCACCGAGAGCGCGAATTCCATCGGCCGGCTCATCTTCTCGGGCATCTTCGATCGGCTGCCCGATCTCCAGTTCATTTTCCTCCACGGCGGGGGGACGGCGCCCTACCTCTTCGGGCGCTTCGGCCACGGCTGGGAGGTGCGGCCCGAGTGCCAAAAAATCAAGCGGCCGCCGGTGGAGTACCTGCGCTCGAACTTTTACCTCGACGCCCTCCTGTTCGATCCGCTCGTGGTCCGCTTCCTCGTGGACGTGATGGGGAGCGAGCGCGTCATGCTCGGCACCGACCTGGCCTACGACATGACGGACGAGCGCGTAGTCGAAACCCTCAAGAACTCGAACCTGAGCGAGGAGGAGTACGCGAACATCTCCCACCGCAACGCGCAGAAGCTGTTCTCGCTGTGACATCGCTCCGCCGTCCCGGGCACCCGCCCGCCTGAGGCCCCCCGATGTGGCCCTCCTGGGAACAGACGCTTCTCATCTTCGCGGCGGCGATGCTGGAGGGAGCGGTGGGCTTCGACTTCGGCCTCGTCGCCACGCCCGCCCTGGGCGCGGTCCTGGGCGTGCGGGGGGCGGTGGTCCTGCTCTCGCTGCCGAACCTGGGGCTCGCCCTGTGGAAGACGGTCGGGGGCAAGATGAGCGCCGAGCAGCTGCACCGCCTCATGCCCTTTCTCGGCGCGGGCGGGCTCGGAGCGGCCGCCGGCGTGTTCATCCTTCTCTCCACCCCGCCCGCCGCCCTCAAATGGGGGGTGGGTCTCCTCGTCCTGCTCTGCGTCGCCTACAGCGCCTCGCGGGCGCGCTTCCAGCTCGACTCGCGGGACGAGGTGTTCTTCGCCTACGTCCTGGGATTCTTCGCCGGCGCCTTCTCCGGGCTCGCCTACGCGGGCGGCCCCCTCGTGGTGATCTTCCTCGACAGCCTGGGGCTGAGCCGGGCGCGGCTCGTGAAGCTGGCCCACATCACCGGGCTCGTCTTCGCGGCCGTCCAGATGGCCGCGCTGAGCGGCGCGGGCGCACTCGGGGAGGGCCGGGCCATGGTTTCGGCCATGGCGCTTCTGCCGGCGTTGGCGGGTTTTCTGGTGGGCAGGGTGATGCGGGGGAGATTCTCCCCCGCCTTGGGCTACAGGGCCGGCCTCGGCCTTCTGATCGCTTCGACGATCGCACTCATCGCCTTCGGCCCGGCGGGCTGGAGATGAGCGGTTCTTCTCAGGCGCTCACCGCCCCCTTCGACAAGAGCTTGGCTGCGAGATCCACGAATTCGAGGTACTCCTCGAGCCCGGTGTTCCGCTCGTCGAACTGCACCCCGTAGATGTTCTCGTTCTGCTCGCGCACGACGTTCCGCACGAACCCCATGAGGTTCTCCACCACCTTGCCGTTGGGCAGCTCGAAGGAGAGGAAGACCGGCATGTTCACCTCGAAGCGGAAGGGGCAGGACAGCTTGCACCCGCCCTTGCTGAGGTTCTGCATGCACCCCCGGGGGGCGGTGGGATCGTTTCTGATCTCCTCGAAGTTGTGCTTGCGCCCCATCAGGACGACGTCGACCTTCAACTGAATCCGCTCGGTCTTCCGAAGGGTGATCTCCTCGATATGCTTCGGATAGTGGAGGAACAAGATCCGGAACGGCTGAACGAGCTGGACGATGACCGAGGAGCGGAAGCCCCAGATCCGCCCCTCGTGGACGCCCCGGCCCACGATGGGCAGCTTCGGCTGAAGCTGCACCGCCTGGTTAATCCGAATGGGCTGCTCCAGCATCATGCAATCCCCCTCCCGCCACCCGATGAGCCGGGAGGAGAGCTTGACCTTATTGACGGGATCCACGAGCTGGATGACGGTTCCGATCGGAAGCAAGGAGCTTACTCTCCCCAAAAAGGAGGGCCGCGGTTCCCGAAGAAGCGGGCCGCGGGGAGATCACCGCAAATTCTAAGCTTGCAGTATTTTAATCCGTTTTCCCCCCGCTGGCAACGGTCTGCTTCGAGGAGGCCCGCGCCCCTCAGACCACCCCCGCGCGCAGGAGGTGGTGCAAGTGGATCACCCCCTCGATCCGCCCATTATCCGCCCCCACGACGATGAGGGAGGTGATGGCGCTGGCCTCCATCATCTGGAGGGCGGCGGCGGCCATCTCATTGGGCCCTATCGTCTTGGGCGAGCGGGTCATCAGGTCCCCCGCCGAGTTCCCCCCGATTCCCTCCGGGCGCTCGAGGGCCCGGCGCAGGTCGCCGTCGGTGACGACCCCCAGGAGCTCCCCCCCGGCGTCCACGACGCAGGTCATCCCCAGGCGCTTGTCCCCAATCTCCCGAACCACCTCGCGCAGCGGCGCGCCCTCCTCCACCTTCGGCGCCGCATCCCCGGTGCTCATGAGATCGCCCACCCGGCGGAGCCGCCGGCCCAGCGCCCCGCCCGGATGGAAGCGGGCGAAGTCCTCCTCGCGGAATCCGCTCGCCTCCAGGACGGCCATGGCGAGGGCGTCGCCCATGGCGAGGGTGGCCGTGCTGCTCGCCGTGGGGGTGAGGTTCATCGG
>JAZGDQ010000384.1:0-2815 GCA_036477985.1 bacterium | reverse complement strand
CGAGTGCATGACGGGGATCGCGGCCGATCAAGTGGCGGAGGAGGTTCGGGTCTTGCTGCGGGAGACGGAAGGATCCTGCGTTCCCGGCGGAGAGGGAAGCCCCTCCGCGCCGGCGGGGAGGGAAGAGTGAGCGGGCGGCGGGCGGTTTTCTTCGACCGGGACGGCACCCTGAACCGGGACGTCGGCTACGTCACCCACGTGGACGACTTCGAGCTCCTCCCGCGGGCGGCGGCGGCCGTGCGCCGGGTGAACGAGGCGGGGATGCTCGCCATCCTGGCGACGAACCAGGCGGGGGTGGCGCGGGGCTATTTCCCCGAGTGGATGATCGAGCGCACCCACGAAAAGCTCCAGCGGGAGCTGGCCGCCAAGGGCGCCCGCCTCGACGCGATCTACTACTGCCCCTACTTCCCCGAGTCGAAGGACCCCGCCTACGCCGTGGACAGCCAGCTGCGCAAGCCCTACCCGGGCATGCTCCTGAAGGCCGCCGAGGAGCACGGGGTGGACCTCGCGCGCTCCTATATGGTGGGCGACAAGTACTCGGATCTGGAGTGCGGCTGGGCGGCCGGCTGCCGCGCCGTCTTCATCCTCACGGGCTACGGGCGCGGGGATATGAATCTGTGGGGAGATGACTGGCCCCGTCCCCCGGACATCCTCGCCGAAGACGCCCACCACGCGGTGGACAAGATCCTCGACGAGACGGCGGGGGCGGGCGGATGAGCGCACCCCTGGACGGATGGGTCGAGCGGTTTCCCGGCGTGCGCCTCGCCGTGGCGGGGGACTTCATCGCCGACGAGTTCATCTACGGCGACACCTCGCGGATCAGCCGGGAGGCGCCGGTTCTCATCCTCAACTTCCGCTCGCGCGAGATCGTCCCCGGGGGCGGGGGGAACGCCGCCATGAACGCCGCCGCCCTGGGCGGGCGCGTCACCGCCGTCGGGGCGCCGGGGACCGACGCCTCCGGGGAGGGCCTGCGCGCCGCCCTCGCGGAGCGGGGCATCGGGCTCGATTCGTTCCCCGCCGAGGGGGGGCGCTTCACCCCCACCAAGACGCGGATCATGGCGGGCGGGCGGAACACGAGCCGCCAGCAGGTGATCCGCGTCGATCATGAGGCGCAGCACCCGATAGCGGGCGCGCTGGAGGAGCGGATCGTTGCCGCCCTGGACGGGCTCTCCTCCGAGAGCGTGGACGCGGTCATCATCTCCGACTACGGCCTGGGCGTGGTGACCGAGGCGGTGCGCGAGGCGGCGGAGCGGCTCGCCCAAAGGGTGATCGTGACGGTGGACAGCCGCTACGCGGCCGACACCTTCCGGGGGGTGGCGGCCATCACCCCGAACGAGGAGGAGGCCGAGGCCCTGCTCGGCTTCTGGCCCGACGCCGACCGGCTGGACGAGGCGGGGGCGGCCCTCCTCGAGCGCAGCCGCGCGCGCGGTGTGCTCCTCACCCGGGGCAGCCAGGGGATGACCCTCTTCGAGGCCGGGGGGGGGCGGACCGACTTCCCCATCTTCGGCTCCGATGAGGTGGCGGACGTGACCGGCGCGGGCGACACCGTGATCGCCGCCTTCACCCTCGCGCTCGCCGCGGGCGCCCCGATGCCCGAAGCGGCCGGAATCGCCAACCGCGCCGCCGGGCTCGTCGTGATGAAGCGGGGAACGGCCGTGGTGGAGCGCGCCGAGCTGCTGGCCGCCGTGCAGGAGGAGGCCCAATGAGCGCGGAGGCCGATCTGTTCGGCGGGAAGGTCCGGACCCTGGATGCGCTTCGGGCGGAGGCGGACCGCCTCAAGGCGGCGGGCAAGCGCATCGTCTTCGCGAACGGCTGCTTCGACATCCTGCACGCCGGCCACATCCGCTACCTGCGCGCGGCGCGGGCGCACGGGGACGTCCTCATCGTGGCCGTGAACGGCGACGCCTCGGCGCGCCGGCTGAAAGGGGAGGGGCGCCCCTACACGAACGAGCGCGAGCGCCTGGAGATTCTCTCCGCTCTCGAGCCCATCGACTATCTCATCCTCTTCGAGGACGACGACGTCTCGCGCCTCCTCCTCGCCCTCCGGCCCCACGTTCACGCCAAGGGGACCGATTACACCGTGGACACCGTTCCCGAGCGGGAGACGGTCCGCGGCTACGGCGGCGAAGTCGTCGTCTGCGGCGATCCGAAGGACCACTCCTCCACCGAGGTCGGTGCGCGGATCGGCGATCCCCCCCGGGCATGAGCGAGCGGTTTCTTCTCATCCGCCTCGGCGCCTTCGGGGACGTGATCCACACCCTGCCCCTGGCGGCGGCGCTGAGGGACGCCCGCCCCGGGGCGCGGATCTTCTGGGCGGCCGAGCCGGGACCCGCCGCCCTCCTCGAGGGCAACCCCGACGTGGACGAAGTCGTCGTGGTGGACACCCGCGCCTGGCGGCGGAACCTCCTCGCGGAGGGGCTTCCGGCCCTCGGGCGCTCCCTCCGCGCCATGGCCGCCCTGGAGGCGGACACCGCCCTCGACGCCCAGGGGCTGATCAAGAGCGGCCTCCTGGCCTGGGCCTCGCGGGCGCCGGTGCGGGTCGGCTTCGAGCGGCGGGCCTGCCGGGAGGGATTGAACGTCGTCTTCACCAACCGCTGGGCGGAGCTTCCGGGGAGGCCCCACCACGTCGTGGAGAAGAACCTCTCCCTGCTCGAACCGCTCGGCATCCCCCAGCCCGAGGCGCTGCGCTTTCCCCTGCCCGAGCGTCGGGAGGAGGGGGAGGCGGCCGAGGCATTCCTGAGCGAGGCGGGCCTGAAGGGAGAGGGCCCCCTCCTGGTGATCCACCCCGGGGCCGGCTGGGCGACCAAGCGCTGGG
>JAZGDQ010000383.1:0-2804 GCA_036477985.1 bacterium | reverse complement strand
CCGCCCGACGTCCTGAAGAGGAACTCCTCGTTCACCTTCTTGGAGACATCGGGCGTCACGGCCCCGATGCTGGCCATGTAGTTCCCCAGGTTCTGAATCTCGTCCTCGGCCATCGATTGGAGAACCTTGGAGGCGAGCTCCCCCCCCAGGTTGAGCAGGAGAACCGCCGCCTTCTCCGAGCCGTTCATCTTTCCCGCTACGGCGCCTCTCGCCATTCTCGGTCCTCCTTCAAGCGGCCCTCAAAGCGGGGCGGCCCGGGGCGTTACACCCGCTCGCGCACCCAGCCTCGGATGATATCGGCCGCCTTTCCGGGATCGTTGGAAACGTATTCGTAGACCTGCTCGTAGAGCCGGCGCGCCCCCTCGGCCTCGCGCTGCTCGGGCGTGATCTCGACCTCGGGCTCGGGAGGCCCGAGGGCCCGCACCATGGCCTCGGGCAGGAGCTCCCCGCCGGGGCCGATGGCCATTCCCTCGGGCACCATCTGCTCGCGCGGCTGGACCTCGAGGGTGGAGATCCAGGTCAGGAGCGGGCGCACCACGAAGAAGAATATGAGGGCCAGCCCGATCAAGCCGAGGACGTATTTGACCAGGGTGAGGATGAAGGTCTGCTGGCCGCTGTCGACCAAGGTCTCGGCGCCGGGAATTCCGGCCGCGCCGAAGGGGATCGATATGACCTGGAGGGAGTCGCCCCGCTGGGTGTTGATGCCGATGGCCGCGGCCACGACGACCTTGAAGTTGTCGATCTCGGCCTTGCTTCGGGGCTCGAACTGGGGGGGGGCGCCGGCGGCGCCGTCCTTCATGATTCCGTCCACCATGACGGCCGCCGAGATGCGCTTGATGTCGCCCATCGGCTCGACGATGCGCTCGATCGTCTTGTCGATCTCGAAGTTGACGGTTTCGCTCGTCCGCGAGCTTTTCCGGGTGACGTTCGGGGACGAGATCTGCTCGTTCTGGCCCCGCTCGCTCTCGGGCACGTTGGCCTGGACGCCGGGGATTCCGCCCGCCGTCGGCCTCCCGCTCTCGTTCTTCTCCTTCACGCGGCGCTCGCTGCGGACAACCTGCTTATCCGGATCGAAGATCTCGCGCGTGCGCTCGACCCGGCGCATGTTCAGCTCCACATCCACCCGGGCGACCACTCGGCCCGGCCCCACCACCCGCGCCAGCATGGTTTCGACCCGGTTCTCGAGGCGGCGCTCAATCCCGGCTTTCAACTCCATTTGGGTGGCGGTCAGGAAGCCCGCCTCCTCGTCGCCCTTCCCTCCGGCGAGGACGTTGCCGCGGGTGTCGACCACGGTGACGTTCTCGGATCCGAGCCCGTCCACCGCGCTCGCCACCAGATGGATGATGGCTTTGACCTGGCTCTTGGGCAATGAAGCGGCCCGCGCCAGGCTGACGACGACCGAGGCGGTCGGCTTCCGCTTATCCTCGGCGAAGAGGGCGCGCTCGGGCATGACGACGTGGACGCGGGCGGAGTTGACGGCGCTGAGCTGGGTGATCGTGCGGGCGAGCTCGCCCTGGAGGGCGCGAAGGAAGTTCACCCGCTGGACGAAGTCCGTCACCCCCAGGCTCGATCGATCGAAGATCTCGAAGCCGATGGCTCCCCCGGAGGGGACCCCCTCCTCGGCGAATACGAGGCGGACCTCGCGAACTCGATTGGCGGGGACCTTGATGATCCCGGCGCCCTCGACGCGGTAGGGAATCTGCTTATCTTGCAGACGGGAGACGACCGCGGACGCGTCGCTCTGGGAGAGGCCCGAGTAGAGCACCTGGTAGTCGGGCCGGCGCGCCCATATCATGAGGGCGACCATGGAGGAGACGACCAGCCCCATGAAGATCAGGACGGCGAGCCTCCGGGAGGTCGGCATTTCGAAGAAAAGGTCGCGGACCTGATTGGCCAATCGAACCAGCATATTCCCCATCGATCCCTCTCCCAGGAAATCAAGTGAGTCGGACGGTTCGGCTCCTTAGAGCTGCATTCGAAGGATTTCGCGATAGGCCTCGACGGCCCGGTTCCGCACCTGGTTCACGAAGCGGAAGGCGATGCCCGCCTTCTCCAACGCCACCATGGTCTCATGAACGTTGCGGCTCTCGCCGGCGAGAAGCGCGCGGCTCTTGAGGTCGGACTCGAACTGGAGGCGGTTCGTCTCGCTGAGGGCGCTCTTGAGCAGATCGCCGAAGCTGCGAGGCTCCTCCCCCTCTCCGAGGGTGAGGTTGGGGGTTCCGGGAATCCGCTCGACGGTGCGCGCGCCGGGGAAGCCGGAGGGTGGCGGCAAGGGGGAAGAGTTGATGATATCGGCCATGTCCCGTTCTCCTTAAGGTGTCCCTTACCTTCCGATAGTAAGGGCCTTGTTGATCATATCCTTCGCCGCGTTGATCGCCGTGACGCCCGCCTCGTAGGAGCGGGTGGCGTTGATCATGCTCACCATCTCGGAGATGGAGTTGATGTTGGGCAGGGCCACGTATCCGTCCTCGTTGGCCTCGGGGTGGGCGGGGTCGTAGACCATCCGGGGCGGGCGCCGATCCTGGACGATTCGGGATACTTCGACGCCCTGGATCTGCCGCTCGAGCTCGTCCTCGAAGCTGGCCCGAAAGATGGTCTGGTCGCGCCGCCCCGTCACCTTCTCCAGGGCGGAGGCCTGGAAGAAGACGTCCTTGCGGCGGAAGGGCCCCCCCTCGGGGGTCTTGGTCGAGTTGACGTTTGCCAGATTGGTGGAGAGCAGATTCATGCGGACCCGCTGGGCCTGACGCCCCGAGGCGCTGATCTGCATCGCCTGGAAGAGGTCCATGCCTATCGTCCTCCCTCGG
>JAZGDQ010000382.1:0-4824 GCA_036477985.1 bacterium | reverse complement strand
GGCTTCGACATGGGGGGGACGACCGCCAAGATCTGCCTCGTGCACGGGGGCGAGCCGGTCACCGTTGGCTCCTTCGAAGCAGCGCGGACCTCCCGCTTCCAGAAAGGGAGCGGCCTGCCCATCCTCGCGCCCTCGGTGGATTTGGCCGAGATCGGGGCAGGCGGGGGGAGCATTGCCCGCCTCAACCGGATGGGGCTTCTTCAGGTGGGACCCCGGAGCGCGGGGGCGGAGCCCGGCCCGGCGTGTTACGGCCGGGGAGGGTCGGCGGCCACGGTGACGGACGCGAATCTTCTCCTCGGCTACCTGAACCCGGCGTATTTCCTGGGAGGCCGGATGCCCCTTTCCGCCGAGGCGGCGCGGCGGGTCCTCGGGGAGATCGCCGGGCCGCTCGGGATGAGCGCCGAGGAGGCGGCCCGGGGGATTCACGAGATCGTGACCGAGCAGATGGCCGCCGCCGCTCGGGTGCACATCGCCGAAAAGGGGGCCGACCCCCGGCGCTACGTTCTCATCGCGACGGGCGGGGCGGGCCCGGCGCACGCCTGCCTAATGGCGCGCAAGCTCCATATCGGCCGGGTCGTCTGCCCGCCCGCGGCCGGGGTGGCCTCGGCGGTGGGCCTTTTGATGGCGCGGCCGCGCTCGGACGTCGCGCGCGCCTTCGTCTCGGAGGTGGACGCCATCGATTGGGAGAGGGTGGACACCCTTTTCGGGGAGATGCGGGCCGAGGCCCGCGAGGCGCTGGGCGGGGCGGCCGAGGGCGGCCTCGAATTCAGGGTGGCGGCGGATATGCGCTACCGGGGGCAGGCGGATTCCGTCACCGTCCCGGTGCCCGGTGAAAATGGCCGCCCGGCCGGGGCTGGGAGCCCCCCCGGGGCTGGGAGCCCCCCCGGGGCCGCCGCCGGGCTGAAGGAGCGATTCGAGGAGGCCTACTTTCTTCGCTACATGAGAAAAATCGAGGGCGTTCCGGTCGAGATGGCCGCCTGGCGGCTCACCGCCCTGGGAGAGCGGCCCGGAGAGATCCGGGCGGACAGCCCCGGGGGGGGCAGCCTCGGTGAGGCTCCGGCCCTGGGAGGGCACCCTGCCCTGGGAGGGCACCCTGCCCGCCCCCACCTGAAGGGAACGCGGCGCATGCTCGCGGACGCGGCAGGGGAGTTCGCCGAAGGAGCCGTCTACGACCGCTACGCGCTTCCCGAGGGGGAGGGGTTCACCGGCCCCGCCGTTATCGAGGAGCGCGAGGCGTCCATCTTCGTTCCATCGGGCGCTTCGTTCGAAAAAGACGCGGCCGGCAACATTCGCATCGCGCTGGAGGGCTAGGCGGTGGCCTTTGATCCGATCACGCTCGAGGTTTTGTGGCGGCGCCTCATCGGCATCGTGGACGAGGCGGCGGCCACCCTCATCCGCACCTCCTTCTCCACACTGGTGCGCGAGTCCAACGATTTCTCCTGTGTCCTGACCGACGACCGGGGGGAATCTCTGGCGCAGTCCTCGGCCAGCATCCCCTCGTTTATCGGCACCCTGCCGATCACGGTGCGCCACTTCTTGCGGGAATTTCCCCCCGAGGCGCTCGAGCCCGGCGACATTCTCGTCACGAACGACATCTGGTACGGAACCGGCCACCTCCCGGACGTGAACATCGCCAAACCGATCTTCCACCGGGGGCGCTTTGTGGGTTTTTCCGCCAGCACGGCCCACCTGCCCGACATCGGCGGCAAGATACGCTCCCCCGACCCCCGGGAGGTCTTCGAGGAGGGTTTGCAGATTCCCATGATGAAACTCTACCGGCGGGGCGCTGTGGACGAGACGCTCGTCCGGCTGATCCGCTCCAACGTCCGCGTACCCGATCTGGTGATGGGGGACATCAACGCCCAGATCGCGGCCAACGATCTGGCCGAGCGCCGGCTGGGCGAGCTCTTGGAGGAGTACGGCCTGGAGGGGTTGCGCGGTCTGACGGAGGAGATTCAGGGCCGCTCGGAGCGGGTGATGCGCGAGGCGCTCCGGGGGATTCCGGACGGCGAGTATTTCTCCGAGATCGAAACGGACGGCCTGGCCGAGCCGGTCCGCCTCCGGACGCGGATCGCCAAAGAGGGGGGCGATCTTCTCATCGACTACGAGGGCTCATCCCTCCAGGTCGATGCGGCGATCAACGTCGCCTATAACTACACCTACGCCTACTCCGTCTATCCGGTGAAGTGCGCCCTGTGCCCCGAGGTGCCCAACAACGAGGGGTGCTTTCGGCCCATCGAGGTGCGCGCCCCCGAGGGGAGCATCCTGAACTCCCGGCGCCCCGCGGCGGGCGGCGGGCGAATGCTGGTGGGCCACTACCTCACCGCCGCCGTCTTCGAGGCGCTCGCGCCGATACTTCCGGACCGGGTGGCGGCGGCGAGCGGCTCGCCGATGTGGTGCGTCAACTACAGCGGGCCGGACAAAAACGGCGTCCGGACGGCGGGGCTTTTCTTCCACAACGGCGGGACGGGGGGAACCTCGCGCGGGGCGGGCCGCTCGTGCCTGAGCTTTCCGAGCAACGTCTCGCACACCCCCGTCGAGGTCCTCGAGCGGATCTCGCCCTTCACCTTCCTCGAAAAAACCATCGTGGACGGCTCGGGGGGCGGGGGCGCCCGGCCGGGCGGCTGCGGCCAGCGGGTCCGCATGCGGAACGACTCGCCCGGAAGCGTTACGGTATCCTTCATGGCGGAGCGGACGAAAGTCCCCGCGCCCGGTCTCTTCGGGGGAGGCCCCGGGGCCTGCGGCCAGGTTCTCATCAACGGTGCCCCCGTCGATCCGAAAAAGACGACCACCCTCTCTCCGGGGGACCTCCTGACCCTGATCACCCCGGGCGGGGGTGGGTGGGGCCGGCCGGAGGGGGGCTCCCCGTGAGGATGGTGGGGCCGCCCGGAGGAGGGTCCCCGTGAGGACGGTCCCCGTGCGGGCAGGGGCGCCGGATTTGATATGATCTTTTTCTTCGAGGATTTTTGGGAATTTTGGAGGCGCGCGGAATGGCCCACGGCGGATACCGGATCGGCGTCGATACGGGGAGCACATTCACGGACGTGGTCGCGGTCCGGGCCGGGGACGGCGCCGTCTTTTTGGCGAAAGTCGCCTCCACCCCCTCGGACCCGACACAGGCGCTCGATTCGGCCATCCGCGTTATTTTGGAGCGGACCGGAGCCGCCCCCGATGAAGTGTCGGCCCTGATCCACGGGACCACCGAGGCGACCAACGCGCTCTTGGGGCGGCAAGATCATAATATGTGCCTCGTCGTTACCGAGGGCTTCCGCCACATTCTCGAAATCTCCCGCCAGAACGCTCCCGACGGTTTCGGGGATTCCTTCTTCTGGGTAAAACCCCAGCGCCTGGTCCCGCCCGACCGCGTTTACGAGGTGAGCGCCCGGATGGATCACCGGGGGGTGGAGCTCGCCCCCCTCGACGAGGAAACCGCCCGGGACATGGCCTACCTGTGTAAAAAACGCGAGATTGAGGCGGCGGGCATCTGCCTCCTTCACTCCTACGCCAACCCGGCCCACGAGCTGAGGCTGCGCGAGATATTCGCCGAGGAGCATCCCGATTGCCATGTCTCCCTCTCCTGCGAGGTCCTGCCCGAGCACCAGGAATACGAGCGCGCGGTGACGACGCTCCTGGACGCGGCCTGCAAGCCCGTGCTCAAGAGCTACCTTGACCGGGCCATCGCGCGCGTCGCGGGCGATCTGTCCGGGTCCACCCCCTTTTTCATTATGAAATCCAATGGTGGAATCACGAGCGCGCGCCGCGCCGCCGTCAGCCCCCTCCAGACGGCGGCCTCGGGCCCGGCCGCCGGGGTGCACGCCTGCGCCGCCATGGCGGCGGCGGCGGGCCTCCGGAAGATCATCACCCTGGACGCGGGGGGCACCTCGACGGACGTTTCGGTGGTCGAGGAGGGAGTCCCCGCAATCGCGGCCCGCTCGAAGCTGGGAATCCACACCGTCCGGGTCCCGATGGTGGATATCGTTACCGCGGCCGTGGGGAGCGGTTCGGTCGCCTGGATCAGCCGGGACGGGAGAATCCGCGTGGGCCCCAGGAGCGCGGGCGCGGACCCCGGGCCCATGTGCTACGGAAAGGGAGGGGATGAGCCCACCGTCGCCGACGCCCAGTGTTTCCTCGGCCTCCTCCCCGATCGGCTGGCCGGGGGGGAGATCGTCCTCGACCGCGCCCGGGCGGCGGAGGGCATCGGCCGGATCGCGGAGAAGCTGAAAATTTCTCCCGAGGAGGCGGCGAAGGGGATTTTGGAGATCGCCGCCTGGAACCAGGCCCAGTCGATCCGCCAGTTGACCGTCCAGCGGGGAAAGGACCCCCGCGAGTACGCCCTGGTGGCCTTCGGCGGGGCGGGGCCCATCATGGCGGCGGGCATCGCCGGGACGCTCGGCGCCGGCGAGGTGATCGTCCCCCCCCTGCCCGGATGCCTGAGCGCGCGGGGGCTGATCGACGCGGGGCTCCGGAACGATTACATCAAGACCCACGTCGCTCCTTTAGAAGAAGCCTCGAGCGAGGGGATCCTCGCCGATTTCGAGTCCATGCGAGAAAACGCCGAGGCCGATCTCGGCGCGGAGAACATCGCCGCGGAGGATCAGGTCTTTTCCCGGTCGATGGATCTGCGCTACGCCGGCGATGGCCACGAGGTGACAGTTGAGCTTCCGGCGGGCGAGCCTCTCTCCGGCGCGCTCGAGGGCGCGGCCGCGCGCTTCCACGAGGCCCACCGCCTCCGGTTCGGGTTCGACCACGAGGGACGCGCCCCCGTCGAGGTGGTGAACCTCAGGCTCACGGCCGAGGGCGGCTCGAACCATGTCCCCCGGGACG
>JAZGDQ010000381.1:0-3409 GCA_036477985.1 bacterium | reverse complement strand
TCGGGGTCGTGGGCGCGGAGGTAGATGTGCCACAGGTATCCTTCGCCGATCTCCGATTGCGCCCATACCGTGTCGAGGACGGGGCGGTGCTTCTTGCCGACGGGCCCGAAGTCGGGCCGGTAGGCCTGCTCCCAAAACTCCGCGCAACCCGCGAGCAACAGAGTGCAGGCGGCCGCCAGAATTCCAAAACGCAAACGCTTGAAGCCCGATCTTCCTCTCACCGTGGAGCTCCTCCCCGCCCGCGGGACCGGAAATTCACTTCCCCTATTATATAAGACGCTCGGGGCGATGAAAATGTTCCATATTTTGAAAATATTCTCGCCCCGCGCCCGCGGCGCGGAGGGAGGGGACGGCCCGCCGGCGCGCCGACGGGATGGGCGCCGGGTGTCGGATTCTATCCTAACCGGTTGATTTCGTTTCGGTTGAGTTTCATCTTTCCCGGTCCGGCATGCGCCTCCTCCCCGCGCGTTGCCCGCCGGGGGGGCATCGACTAGAAGGGAGGAGATGGAAGGCGCCGGGGCCCTGAACGCCCCTCCGGCCCCTTTGCGGCGGGGAGGCGCGCCCCAGCGGGGAGGCGCGCCCCAGCGGGGAGGCGCGCCCGTGCGGGCGGCCGCCCCCGGGCGTGGGCCACCCCTTTTTTCGTGAGGGAGAGATGAACCAGGAGAGCGGACCGACGCGGGAGGAGGTGGCCGCCGCGGCGGAGAAGAAAACCTACGAGGAGCACCGCGCCGAGGGGCCCGACGCCGTGACCTGCGCCGTCGTCACGGTGAGCGACTCGCGCACGGAGGAGACCGACACGAGCGGGCGCCTCATCATGAACATGCTCGAGGAGTGCGGCCACCGTATCGCCTTCTACCGCATCGTCAAGGACGATGCCAAGCTGATCCGGGCGGCGCTCGAGGCGGCCTGCGCGGACGCCGACGTCCAGGTCGTCGTCACGAACGGGGGGACGGGCATCACCGAGCGCGACACGACCTACGACGTCGTCGTCTCCATGCTGGATAAGGAGATGCCCGGCTTCGGGGAGCTGTTCCGGTTCCTCAGCTACCAGGAGATCGGGACCGCCTCCATCCTCACCCGCGCGACGGCGGGCACCTGCCGCGGCTCCATTCTCATGACCCTGCCCGGCTCGGGGAACGCCTGCCGCACCGGGATGGAGAAGATCATCCTCCCCGAGATCAGCCACATGGTCCGCGAGGTGCTCCGCAAGGGGTAGGCGCGCGCCCTCACCTGGAGAGGGCGAGGAGGACGATCCCGGCGGCGATGAAGGCCGCGCCCGCCATTTTTTGCCGCACCCCCCCCTCCTTGAGGACGAACACGCCCAGGGCGGCGCCCAGAACGACGCTCACCTCCCGGGCCGCCACGACGTAGCTCACCTTGCTCATCCGCATGGCGAAGAGGACGAGTCCGTAGGCGCCCATGGTGGCCAGCCCGCCGGCGCCGATCCGCAGGAGGGAGGGCCCGCTCCGGAAAAGGGCCAGAATTTTCTCCGCCCGCCCCCCGCCGAGGCTGTAGGGAGCGGTGAGGAGGAGGGTGAGAATGAACATGAGGTAGATGTAGATCTCGGGCGAGACGCGGGAGACGCCCGCCTTGTCCACGACCGAGTAGAGGGCGGTGAGGAGGCCCGTCGCGAGGGCCCACCGCACCCCGCTCTCCCGCCAGCGGCGGAGGGGGGCGAGCCAGTCCCCCCGCGCGAAGCCGCGCAGGTGGGTGACGTAGATGCCGGCCGCGACGAGGAGGATGGCGAGGCCGCCGCGCGCGGAGATCTCCTCGCGCAGGGCGGCGGCGGCGAGGGCGGCGGCGAGGAGGGGGGCCGAGCCCCGGGCGAGGGGATAGACGGTGGAGAGGTCGCCCGCGCGGTAGGCCCGCCCCAGGGTGAGGAAGTAGAGGGCGTGGAGAACTCCGGTGGCGAGGATGAAGCCCCAGGCGCCGGGGGCGAAGCGGGCCTGGGGCAGGCGGAGGAGGAAGGCCGGGGCGTAGAGGATGAGGGAGGCGCAGAGCACCGCCCAAAGCATGGCGGTCGGCTCCCCGCTCTTCTTGGCCAGAAAGTTCCAGCCCGCGTGGAGGAAGGCCGCGAGGCAGACCAGGGCGAGAGGGAGGATGTCCAATCAGGAGATCCTTCGGGAAGGGAAGGTCATGCCGCCGACGTCCGGACCGGCGGCGAGCGTTGCGAGGATGAAAGTGGCCATTTGCGAGATCGCCCCCCCCGGCAGTTGTACCATTTTTCGGCCGCCGGTTGGTCCCGGACCGGACCTCCCGGAGGCTCCGACCTCCCGGAGGCTCCGGCCCGGACTCCGTAGGGTCCGGTCACCCGGCCGTTTCGTGGCCGCCTCCGCCCCCCTGTGCTAGTCTGGCCCGTCCAATGGGAATCAGGATTCACCGGCCGGGCCGCCGCGCCCGGCCGCGAAACGAAAGAGGGGAGAGATGAGCGATAAAACGAGATTCGCCTTCGTCGGGCTGGGCCGGTGGTCCGACATGCTCGCCCAGGGAGCGAAGCGCAGCGATCGAATCGAGATCGCCGCGGGCCTTTCGAGGACCCCGGAGAAGATGGACGCCTTCGCCGAAAACTTCGGCGGCGCGCCGAGGGGCTCCTTCGAGGAGATCCTCGCCGACGAGGACATCGACGCGGTGATCCTCACCACGCCCAACTCCCTGCACGCCTCCCAGGCCGTCGCCGCCGCCCGCAGCGGCAAGCACGTCTTCGTCGAGAAGCCGATGGCCCTCACCGCCGCCGACTGCCGCGCCATGATCGCGGCGGCGAAGGAGGCCGGGGTCGTCCTCGCCGTGGGGCAGAACGCCCGCCGCACGGCCCGCTTCCGCAAGGCCGGCGAGCTCATCCGCGAGGGCGCGGTGGGCGAGGTGATCCTCGCCGAGGGCAACATCTCCAAGGATCAGGGCTACCGCCTCACGCCCGAGCTTTGGCGCAACTCGCGCGAGGAGAGCCCGGGCGGCCCCCTGGCGAGCTTCACCGTCCACCTGGCCGACAGCATGAATCACCTCGTCGGCCCGATCCGGCGGATATCGGCCTTCGTCAGCAAGGTGTGCGGCCCGGCCGCGCCCGACGACGTGATGACGGCCGCGGTCGAGTTCGAGAGCGGGGCGCTCGGCTACCTGGGCGGGACCATGCTCACCCCCTCGCGGAATTTCTTCCAGGTGCACGGAACCGAGGGCGTCGTCCTCCTGGACGAGGACGGCGGGACGGCTTCCTACAAGAAAAAGGGCGCGGAGTCGTTCGAGTCCATCCCGATGCCCGGCGCGGCGGAGCAGGTCGCCGACTCCATCGCCGAGCAGATGGATGAGTTCGCGGCCTGCATCCAGGAGGGCGGGCGGCCCGAGGTGGCGGGCGAGGAGGGCATGGCGGCCGTCGCGGTGATCGAGGCCATCGTCCGCTCGGCCGAGGGGGGAGGCC
>JAZGDQ010000380.1:0-4749 GCA_036477985.1 bacterium | reverse complement strand
GATCACCGCTTGCGTTGCCGCAAGCGGGCGCGGAAAATATAGAATTATTATAATTATTATAAACGGGGAAGGTGAGATTTTCTTTGCTCTCGCCGGATTTTTCGGTTGACGAATCCTATTTGGACTGGTATTTTCACTGGTAGGATAACCCCATAAGATGATGAACCCAGGGGAGGCGCACGTTGGCCATTCAGGTTCGGTTGAAGGCCGTCCGCAAGGTGCGCATCTACGAGGAGATCGTCGCCCAGATCACCTCGCTCATCCTGGACGGCGGCCTCAAGCCCGGCGACAAGCTTCCCTCCGAGCGCGAGCTCTGCGAGCAGTTCGGGGTCGGGCGCAACTCGGTGCGCGAGGCGACGCGGGCGCTCGAGTCGGCCCGCCTGGTGGAGACGCGTCAGGGGGAGGGGACCTTCGTCACGGCGGACCCCGTCTCACTGTTGCCGGCCCTCTCCGAGCAGTTCTCCTCGGAGGGGGAGAGCGGCATGCGGCACCTGTTCGAGGCGCGCCGCGTCCTGGAGCCGCAGGTTGCGGCGCTGGCGGCCGAGCGGGCGAGCCCGGAGGAGGTGAAGCGCCTCGAGGAGATCATCGAGCGCCAGCGGGCCGAGGTCGAGGCCGAGCGGAGTGGAATGGACGAGGACACGGCCTTCCACCTCACCCTGGCCAAGGCGGCGAAGAACGAATTTCTCCACCGCCTCCTCGCCCCCCTGCTCGAATCCTTGAGCGAACTTCGGGAGCACTCGATTCGCAAGAAGCCCGATCGGCTTCGCTCCATCGAGGGGCACGTGGAGATTCTCGAAGCCGTGCGCGAGCGGGACG
Source organism: bacterium (assembly GCA_036477985.1). Taxonomy (GTDB): domain Bacteria; phylum UBA8248; class UBA8248; order UBA8248; family UBA8248; genus JAZGDQ01. The sequence continues at coordinate 3,933 of JAZGDQ010000380.1, read as the reverse complement.
TGAAGACCTCCCTGGCCCGGATGCTGAGCCACCTTCTCGGGGTGGAGGGCCAAGGGATGGATATTTTTCGGCACAAGGAAATCGAAAGGGAAAATTCAGGGAAGTCCGGCTGAGCCGGATCCAAAGATGTCGCCGGGGCGGTTTCTTCTCCCATGGTGGGGGGACGGGCCGCCCGATGCCGAGGGAGGGATTCGCCGAGGAGAGGAATGAGAGCAAGGTGTTGGGGGGCCGTCTTCCAGAGAGGAGGCGGACCCTGCGTCAAGAGGAGGCGGAGGCGGGAAGCCGCCCCACCCTCGAGCCCGCAGTTATCTCCGATTTGGGAGGCAGGGAATGTGAGCATTCTTTCGTTTGAGGTTGTCTACAGAGGGATATTTCAAAAGTCCCTCGCGGTCAAGATTTCGCGGACGCTCATCCTCGCCGCGGTGAAGGAGGGGAAGTTCGGCATCTCCTTCGGCCGCTACAGCGACTCGCCCGAGCGAAACGGCATCCCGGCGAAACAATTCGGCTACATCGCCGAGTCCCAGGAAGAGCTCCAGGAGGTCGCCGCTCAGTATGAGCCGAAGCAGGTGGACGTCACCATCTGCGTGGACGACACCCTCTGCAAGGGCGTCGAGTCCTGGGCCTGGTACGGCCTTCAGCCCATCAACGCGGTGACGAAGCCGGGCGGCGCCCTCATCGTGACCTCGAACCACAGCCACGATGATCTCGTCAAGCACATTCACCGCAAGGATCAGCCCTACAATCTCGCCATCGTGGAGGGAGAGGCGAGCTTCGCGGGCCTCTGGGTGTACAAGGACGACGGCACCGACGCCCGCGTCCTGGGCGCCGCGCTCAAGGCGATGCCCCAGCTCTGCTCGATGGCTTCACTCGATCAGGCCATCCGCGAGAACATCGGCGGGGACGCCCACGTGGAAACGGCCAAAGGGGTTTTCGAGGACATCCGTCCGGCAGAAGTCAAGCCCGGCGTGGGGAACACCGAGGTTCCCTTCACCTTCGAGCTCCCGAAGTGGACCGAGATGCGGAAGGGCGTCGTCATCGACGGCGTCGGCGGCCACTACAAATTCGGCGACTCGAACGGCGGCTACGTCCCAGGGCGCAACGAGATGTTCAAGAAGTGGTCCACCCGCTCCATGCGTCCGGTCCTCGATTTCGACAAGTGCACGAAGTGCACCCTCTGCTGGATCGCCTGCCCGGACACCTGCTTCGACGTGACGTCGGACGGCTATTACGACGCCAACATGGATGCCTGCTGCGGCTGCGGCGTCTGCGAGGCGATCTGCCCCGTTCCCGACTGCATCACAATGGTCAACGAAACCGTCTTCGAGGAGCGGGACAGCCAGTACGAGACGTGGAAGAAGGACGGCAAGGGCTACATCACCTACCTCGATGAAAAGAAGTCAAAGGGCAAGGTTGAGCATCGCCATCCCATCACGGGCCTCGCGGGCGCCTTCTCGGGCGCCGGACTCGAAGGGGGGCATAACGAAAATACCGCTTCGGCGTTGTCCCTTAAAGATCTCAAATAGGAGCCAGAGAAATGGCGACAGTTGTTGACAAATTGAGCGGGCAGGTGGAGCTGCTCACCGGAAGCGAGGTGATGGCCCACATCTGCCGCCTCGCCGACGTGGACGTGATCACGGCCTATCCGATCCGCCCATATGACACCGTAATGCAGTACGTCTCGCGCTTCATCGCGAACGGCGATTTTGACGCCGACTACATCGTGGCCGAGAGCGAGCACGGGCAGTTCGAGATCGTCAAGCACGCCAGCGCCTGCGGCGCGCGCGTCTTCACTGGCTCGAGCGGTGTGGGCTGGCTCTACGCGATGGAGCCCATCGCCGTCACCGCCGGCCTTCGCATTCCCATGGTGGCGCTGGTGGGATGCCGGGCGCTGGACGACCCGGGCGCCTTCGGCACCGAGCACAACGACGCCCTCCTCGTGCGCGACCTGGGCTGGATGATCTGCTTCCCCGACACCGCCCAGGAGGCCGTCGAGCTGGGCCTCATGGCCTACCGCGTGGCCGAGGACCCCGAGGTGTCCCTGCCCTGCGCCATCGCCATGGACGGGGCCTTTCTCACCCACAGCCAGGCCATCGTGCGCCTTCCGGGCCAGGAGGAAGTGTCCGAGTTCCTCCCGCCCTACGACCGCGGCGACCTCCTCCTCCACCCGGACAACCCCATCACCATCGCGCCTCAGGCGAACGAGGACTGGCTGATGGAGGTCCGGCGCCAGAGCAGCGAGGCCGCAAAGAACTCCTACACCGTCATGAAGGCGGCGTATGAGGACTACAACCGAATCTTCGGCACGGACGTGAGCCCCTTCATCCAGGAGTACATGACCGAGGACGCGGACGTCGTCCTGTGCGGCATGGGCACCCTGAGCCTCCCGGTCCAGGTGGCCCTCCGTGAGATGCGCAAGGACGGCAAGAAGGTCGGCTTCGTGCGGCTCAAGTGGTTCCGCCCGTTCCCGACCGAGGAGATCCGCGCTTCGCTCTCGCGCTTCAAGGCGGTGGGCGTGATCGACCGCGACTATTCGTTCGGCTCGCCCTTCCACGGCGGGATTCTCTTCAACGAGGTGAAGGCCGCCTTGTACGGGGCGGACAAGCAGCCCCCCATGAAAGGGTTCGTGTGCGGCCTCGGCGGCCGCGAGGTCCTCTTGGAGGACGTCAAGATGATCGTCGACGAGGTGATCGCCGTGGCCGACAGCGGAAAGAACGACTACGACGTCCACTGGATTGGCGTGAGGGAGTAAAGCCATGAGCGAAATGGAATACCACATCGGGACACAGGAGCTTCCCCTGATGGGGAAGGTGAACGCGATCCCCGAGAAGGCGGTGGAGGAGTACTACACCAGCGGGCACCGGACCTGTCAGGGCTGCGAGAGCGCGCTCATCATGCGCCTCATGGCCAAGGCGGCCGGCCCGCGCACCATCATTCTCGGAAGCACGGGCTGCATGTATGTGGCCAACACGACCTACTACAGCACCCCCTGGGTGGTGCCATGGATGCACACCCAGCTCGGCTCCTCGGGCTCGGCCGCGACGGGAACGGCGGCCGCCCTGCGCGCCCTCATGCGCAAGGGGAAGATGAAGAACGAGCCCATCAACATCATCTCCTTCTGCGGGGACGGCGGCGGCGTCGACATGGGTCTCTCCTCCATCTCGGCCGCCCTGCAGCACCCCCAGTACAACCTCCTCATCATCATGTACGACAACGAGTCGTACGCGAACACCGACATCCAGGTCTCGGGCTCCACTCCCTGGGGGGCCAACACGACCTTCACCCCCCCGGGAAAGAAGATCCGGATCATGAACAACCGCTGGAAGAAGAACATGGCGGCGCTCATCGCCGTGGGCCACACGAAGTGCCGCTACGTGGCGACCGGCGACGCCTCCTACCCGGCCGACCTGATCGACAAGGTCCGCAAGGGCCTCGCCGTGGAAGGGCCGGCCTTCATCCACACGCTCGACCCGTGCCCGAAGGGCTGGGACTACGACCCCTTCTACTCCCACAAGCTGGGCGAGCTGGCCGTCGAGACGGGCCTCTTCCCGCTGTGGGAGATGATGGACGGGGAGCTGACCTTCTCGGGCATCTCGGCTCGGCAGGTCTACGGAAAGCGCAAGCGCAAGCCCGTGCGCGAGTACCTCGAGACGCAGGGCCGCTTCCACCATTTCATCGAGGAGGACTACAAGTACTTCCAGGATGAGGTGGACAAGATGTGGAACGACTGGATGGTGCCCGGGGTGATTCCCTTCACGGTCGTCGATCCTTCCAAGAAGTAGCATGAGAATGTGAATTTCCCTCCCCGAGGGAGGGCGGACGGGGCCCGCGAGGGCCCCGTCTTTTTTCATCTGTCCCCTCCGCCGCGGGGGGGAGGGAGATGTCCTTCCCCCCCCCCCGCGCGGGGATCGATCGGAGCAGAGGATGAACGAGGTG
>JAZGDQ010000038.1:0-2328 GCA_036477985.1 bacterium | reverse complement strand
CCCCGTCCGGGGGCGCGCCGACCCGCTTGGAGCATGCCGCCCCGCTCGGGGCCGCCCGGATTCCCTGTCTACCCCTTCCCCCAGCGCGGACGGGTGCAGGAAATTCGCGCAGATTCGCACCGGCTCCGGAGGAGGGGGCGCAAGAGGCGAGCGGGCGCAAGACCTTGACCTCCCCCCCCCGGTGGGGGAGCATGGCGAGATCAGCATCCCCTTGCGATATCGAGACGCGGGACGGCCCCGCCGTTCGGAGTGGGCCCCCGCCCTTCGGAGTGGAAGGAGAGGTTCATGCACCCTCCCTATGACAGCGAAAAGCTCGACCGCCTGATGGAGGCGGTCGGCGTCGACATGGTTCTCGTCAGCACCCGCCACAACATCCGCTACCTTTGCGGGGGCTACTTCTTTCACTTCCACGAGCGCTTCACCGCCATCGGCCCGGGGCGCTACCTCCCCCTGGCCGGCGTGCCGCGCGCGGCGCCCGGCCGCGCCTTCCTCGTCGGGGGCGGCGGGGAGAAAGGGCAGGCCCGGGACCAGGACCTGTGGCTCGAGCTCATCCCCTCCGAGCGGAGCCCGGAGGCGGCGGCCCGGGACGCGGCGGCGGCGGTGCGCGCGCGCGGGCTCGAGCGGGGCCGTCTCGCCGTCGAGCGCGACTTCCTCCCCGCCTCGGCCATGGAGACCCTGGCCAAGGAGCTTCCCGGGGCCCGCTTCGCCGAGGCCCAGCCCATCCTGGAGGAGCTGCGCGCCGTGAAGCGCCCCGATGAGCTGGACATCCTGCGGCGCATCACCCAGGCCGACGCCGAGGCCATCCAGGAGGCCTTCCGCACCTCCCCGCCCGGCCCGACGACGCGCGAGGTGGTCCGCACCCTGGAGCGGGGGATGACGAACCGCGGGCTCCACTTCCTCTGGGCCTTCGCCTCGGCCGGCACGGCCATGCTGCGCGCCCCCTCGGAGAAGGTGTGGGAGCGCGGGGAGGCGCTCCACCTCGACGCGGGGGGCTCGGACGGCGACTACCTCACCGACGTCTGCCGGATGGGGGTGCGCGGGAAGCCCTCCCCCCTCGCCGAGGAGGTGTTCCAGGCCTGCCTCGCCACCCAGGACCGGGTGCGGGCCGCCATCCGCCCCGGCGCCCTGTGCGGGGAGATCTACGAGCTGGGCCAAAAGGCGTTCGAGGAGACCGGCTTCGCCGGGAGCGGGCGTTTCCTGATCCACGGCATCGGGATGGTCTCCCACGAGCAGCCGCGCTTCGGCCCGGGCGCCGAGCGCCCGCTGGAGGCGGGGATGGTCGCCTCGGTCGAGACCGACATCCGCCACCCCGAGGCGGGCTACGTCAAGATCGAGGACGCCGTCGCCGTCACCCCCTCGGGCTGCGAGGGGCTGGGCGACCTCGGGCGCGAGGCGTGGGCCGTCGTGGAATGAGAATCGCTCACGGAATCACCGGGACGCCGGCGCCCGGCCGGTTTCATGCGGACTCATTCAGAGGAGAGTCGTGATGGGGACACCACCTGGCGGATTCATGGGCCTGCAGCACATCGCCATCAAGGTCCACGACATCGAGGCCGCGATTGATTTTTACGTGAACAAGCTCGGCTTCACCGTCACCGAGATCTACACCCCGGGCCAGCTCGAGGGCTTCCCCTTCGGCCTGTGCTTCATGCGCTGCCATGAGCTCCACCACGACTTCAACCTGATCTTCTGGCCCAAGGGAGAAGTGCCGGCCCCCGAGAGCAACTCCTTCGAGGAGGCCCGCTGCGGCCTCCACCACGTCGCCATCCGCCTTCCCTCCAAGGTCGAGATGGACGCCTGGGACGCCTACCTCAAGGAGGAGGGGATCGAGGTGTTCTACGGCCCCGTGGTGCACAGCCCCACCCACCCCGACGGGGACGGCTTCTGGGGCGAGAACCGCGCGCTCTACTTCTGCGACCCCTCGGGCAACGCCATCGAGCTCTTCTGCGACATGGCGCCCATGGATCCGGCCACGAATCAGGTGAACAAGGCGTGGTTCCGCGACCGCCTCGAGCGCGACGGACATCCGGGGGACATCGCCGAGCCCCCGCCGGCCTGGAAGTCCGACTACTCCTTCCTGGAGGCGTATCGGAAGAAGTGAGACGGGCGGGAGCCCTTCAGCTCCGGCGCGCCCGCAGGGCGAGGACGGCCGCCGCCCCGGCGAGGGCGTCCCACCCCGAGGTGTGGCCGATGGCGTCCAGGGTGCCGAGGGGCGCCGCGAGGGCGGCCTCCGGATCGGGGCCCAGGAGCGCGGCGAGCGTCTCGTGAAGGGCGGCCGCCCCCTCCCCCCGGGCGGCGCAGGCGAGATGCGCGCGGCTGATCCGCCCC
>JAZGDQ010000379.1:0-2138 GCA_036477985.1 bacterium | reverse complement strand
AACGCGCCGTGCGAGCGGGCCCGCTTCCCCATCGACGGGCAGACCTTCGTCCTCGCGGCGCTGGGGGAGGAGCTCCTGAGCCTGGGGGGGGAAAGCGCGGTGGGCGGCGGGGAATAACGGACGGCGCGGGCGGGCGGGGGATATGAGGCCCCTCAGCCCGTGAGGCAGATCCCGTGGCCGGGCTCGAAACTCATGTACACATCCTGGCCGGGCGACAGCTTCTCGTAGTGATCAATCTGGACCCCCACCTCGAACTTCCCGACCCGAATCTGGCAATCGAGAAAATTCCCGAGATAGACGGTGTCGATCACCTGGCCCGCCATCAGGTTGGGCGCCTCGCCGGGGTGCTCCAGGTGGAGGGACATGTCCTCGGGCCGCAGGCTGAGGATGACCTCCCGGCCCCGCTCGGCGCCCTCCCCGCCCGCCGCGCGCAGGCGCAGGGGAGGCAACCCCCCGCCCAGCGCCACCTCCACCTCGGCGAATTCGCCCGACCGCCCCAACAGCTTCCCCTCCAGCAGGTTGGCCACCCCGATGAAGTTCGCCACGAAGGCGTTCGCCGGCCGGGCGTAGATGGTCTCGGGATCGCCCACCTGCTGGATGACCCCCCGGTCCATGACCACCACCCGGTCGCTCATGACAAGGGCCTCGGTCTGATCGTGGGTGACGTAGATGGAGGTGATGCCCATTTCGTGCTGAAGGCGGGTGAGCTCGATGCGCATCTGCTCGCGCAGCTTGGCGTCCAGGTTGCTCAACGGCTCATCGAAGAGGACAACCCGGGGGTTGTAGACGATGGCGCGCGCCAGGGCCACCCGCTGGCGCTGTCCGCCGGAGAGCTTGGTGGCGTAGCGGTCGGCCAGATCCCCCAGGCCGACCAGCTCCAACGCCTTCACCGTCCGCTCCCGAATCTCCGCGCGGCTCTCGCGGCGCACGCGCAGGCCGTAGGCCACGTTGTCGAAGACGGTCATGTGAGGCCAGACGGCGTAGCTCTGGAAGACCATCCCGAGGTTGCGGTCCTCCGGGTCGAGGTAGATGTCCCGCTCGAAGGAGGCGACCACCTCGCCGTCGATGCGTATCTCCCCGCCGTCGGGGCGCTCGAGGCCCGCGATGCAGCGCAGGGTGGTCGTCTTCCCGCAGCCCGAGGGCCCGAGGAGGGTGACGAACTCCCCCCGCTCGACGCTCAGGCTGATGCCCGCGACGGCGACTTCGGATCCGAAGCGCTTGACCAGATTCTCCACTTCGACGAATGACATGGTCCCATCCCTCCCGGGGCGCCTGGAGCGCCGCGGATCAATCGGCCAGAGCGGGCGCGGCCCCCTCGGGCAGGGGCGCCTGGAAGGCGAGCAGCAGCATGGCCATCGTGGTGTAGTGGCCCAGGAGCACCGTCAGCTCGACCAACCCCGGCTCGCCGAACAGCTCCACCGCCTTTTGGTAGGTGGCGTCGCTCACCTGATGCGTCTCGTGCAGCTCGGTGCAGTAGTCGTAGACCACGGCCTCGTCGTCCTGGGCGAAGTCGGGCCGCCGCCGCTCCGCGACGGCCGATATGACGTCCTCGCCGAGCCCGTTCTTGGCCGCGATCGGCGCGTGGGCGTTCCACTCGTACTGGGAAGTCCAAAAGCGGGCGGTGATCAACACCGCGAGCTCGCGCAACCGCGCCGGAAGCAAGCCCCGGAACCGCAGATACGCGCCCGTCTTCTGGGCGCATTCGGCGAGCTCGGGGTTGCGCAACAGGGGGAGGAACGGGCCGCGCACCCCCCCGCGGGGCCCCGAGGCGATCTCCTCGTAGATGCGCCGCTGATCCTCGTTCATCTCGTCAAGGGAAAGCTCCGGCAGACGGCTCATGTGCGTGACCTCGTCGTGAAATCAGGAGGAAACGGATCTGACCCCAAACCTTTTGATTTCCTTCCATGTAGGGAGATTGTCGCGCCTCCGGCCCGGGCCGCGAACCTCCGTGCGGGACCTCCGAAAACGCGTCGTAGGCCTACAATCCATAGAAACGGGGGAAAAATCAAGCTGGCATCGCCCGGAAGAGCGCGCCTATGGCCTCGGCCCGAAGGGCGCGGCGGGACTCCGCGGCTAGGCCCTCAGCTTCTCCTGCAGCCAGTCAAATATGACGGTCGTGCCCAGCGACAAATTGTCGG
>JAZGDQ010000378.1:0-11404 GCA_036477985.1 bacterium | reverse complement strand
GGGGATGATGACCGGCTCGGGCGGCTCCCAGCGGCTGCCCCGCCTCATCGGAAAGGGGCGGGCGCTCGAGCTTCTCCTCACCGGAAGGCGGGTGGACGCCGAGGAGGCGCTGCGAATAGGGCTGGTGAACCGGGTCGTCCCCCGGGGGGAGCTCATGGCCGCGGCCGAGGAGATCGCCCGCGAGATCGCCTCGAAGAGCCCCATCGCGGTGGAGAAGACGCTCGATGCGGTGAACCGCGGCCTCGACGCGGGGCTGGAGGAGGGCTTGCGCATCGAGGGGGAGAACTACAGCGCCCTCTACGCCACCGAGGACCTGCGCGAGGGGTGCGCGGCCTACTTCGAGAAGCGCAAGCCCCGGTTCCGGGGCCGGTGACCGGCTCCGGGGCCGGTGAGCGGAGACCTCTTCATCGAGGGACGCAGGGGGAAAGCCGGCATGGGCGGAGACGCCTATCTTCAGATTCCCGAGCGGATCAACATGGCGTGGCAGGCCCTCGACCGCTGGGTCGAGGAGGGCCGCGGCGCCGAGACCGCCATCCACTGGATGGACGAGGGGAAGGAGATCTCCTGGGCCGCGCTCCAGGAGGCGGCGAACCGCTGGGGGAACGCCCTCTCGGGCCTGGGCCTCGCGCGCGGGGATCGCTTCGTCATCCGCCTCCCGAACCGCCCGGAGTTCTGCGCCGCCTTCCTCGGGGCCCAGAAGATGGGCGCCGTTCCCATTCCCTCGAGCCCCATGCAGGGGCCGCGCGAGCTCGAGTTCACCTTCCAGGAGAGCGGGGCCGTCCTCGCCCTCGGGACGGCCGAGACCCTCGCCCCCGTCGCGGCGCTCCGCGAAAAACTCCCGGCGCTCAAGCACATGGTCGCCCTCGATCCGGCGGGCGCCGATGGGGCGCTCGGCTACGCCGCCCTCACAGGGGCCGCCTCGCCCGAGCTGGCCGCCGCCGACACCGGGCGCGACGAGCTCGCCTTCATCCTCTACACCTCGGGCACGACGGGCCATCCCAAGGGCGTCGCCCACGGCCACCGCTGGCTCCAGGGGACGGGCGCCCCCATCGCGGAGAGCATGATGCGCCTCGGGGCGGGGGACATCGTCTACCAGCCTCAGGAGTATTCCTTCGTCTACGCCCTCGGCTGCGGCTTCCTCTACCCCTTCCTGGCGGGCGCGGCCGTCGTCCAGACCACCCGCCGCCCGCGGCCCGAGGAGGCGTGGGGGGTGATCGAGCGCTGCGGCGTCACGGTCTTCTGCACCGTGCCCACCTTCTTCCGGATGATGCTGGCGGCGCCGGAGGCGGAGAAGAAGCGCGACTTCTCCCGCCTGCGCCACTCCATCTCGGCCGGGGAGACGCTGCCCGCCGAGACCTTCCGCGCCTGGATGGATCTCACCGGCTCGCCCATCCTGGACGGCATCGGCCAGACCGAGTTCCACATCTTCGTGGCCAACACGCCCGAGATGGAGATTCGCCCCGGGAGCATGGGCAAGCCGCTCCCGGGCTACGAGGCGGCCATCCTCGACCCGGAGGGAAACCCCCAGCCCGACGGGGAGGTGGGCCACCTCTGCGTGCGCGACGATCATCCCGGCCTCTTCTTCGAGTACCGGAGCAACCCGGAGAAGTGGGCCGAGGTCATGCAACACGGCCACTACTACATCGGCGACCTCGCCTACCGCGATTCGGACGGCTACTATTGGTACGTTTCGCGCTCGGACGACATCATCAAGAGCCGGGGCTACCTCATCTCCCCCAAGGAGATGGAGGACACCCTGCTGGAGCATCCCGTCGTCCTGGAGAGCGGGGTGGTGGGCGTGCCCGACGCCGAGACGGGCAATCTGGTGAAGGCGTATGTCGTCCTCCATCCGGGCCACGCGCCCAGCCGGGAGACGGCCGACGCCCTGCGCAGCCACGTGCGCGGGCGCATCGCCCCCTACAAGGCGCCCAAGGCGATCGAGTTCCTCGATGAGCTGCCCAAGAACATGAACGGAAAGATCCTGCGGCGCGAGCTCCGGGCCCGCGCGGTCCGCGACAGCGGGGCGGGGGAAGAGAAAGAGTTCCGCTACTGAATACGCATCTTCCAGGAGGAGACCGATGAGCGACGATTCCATCCGCCCCGGCATCGAGGGGGTGTATTCCGTCGAAGTGGGGGACGAGCACGTCCCCGCCCACCTGCGCGGGACGGGGGCCGAGGTGGTCTCCACCCCCGACCTGGTGCGCTTCATGGAGCGCGCGGCCATCGCCGCCCTCGAGCCCCACATGGAGGCGGACCAGACGAGCGTGGGGACCATGGTTTCGCTCAAGCACATGGCCGGCACCCCCAAGGGGATGCGCGTCGAGGCGAGGGCGCGCCTCCTGGAGCGGGACCGGCGCCGCCTCGTCTTCGAGGTGGAGATTCACGACGAGGCCGAGAAGGTGGCCGAGGGCCGAAATGAGCGCTTCATCGTCCCGCGCGAGCGCAAGAACGAAAAACTTCTGGCGAAGATCGAAACCGTGCGCGCGCGGAGCTAGGGAGCGGCGATGACCTCCCCCCGGGATCTGCGCGAGTGGATGGAGCGCCTGGAGGGGGCGGGCCGCCTCCTCCGGGTGGGCAAGCGCGTCCGCCTCCGCCACGAGCTGGCGGCCGTCTCCCAGCGCCTGGACGGGGAGAAGGCCGTGCGCTTCGAGGCGACCGACGGCCCCCCCATGCCGCTGGTGGCGAACGTGTGCTGCCGCAGGGAGTGGTTCGCCGACGCCCTCGGGGTTCCCGCCGGGGACCTTCTCCCCGAGCTGCAGCGCCGCCAGGAGGTTCGCCTCCCGCCCCGCGAGGTGGGGGACGCGCCCTTCCTGAAGAACGTCCGCACCGAAGACATCGACGTGGGGAAAATCCTCCCCCTGCCCACCTACCACGAGCACGACGGGGGGCCCTACGTCTCGGCCGGGGTGTTCTTCGCCCACGATCCGGAGACGGGGGAGGGGAACGTGTCGATCCACCGGATGCAGCTCCTCGAGCCGGACCTGTTCGGCCTCCTCGTCCTGCCGCGCCACCTCAAGGGGATGCTCCGCCGGGCGCATGAGCGCGGGGAGGCCCTCCGGGTGGCGGTGGCCGTCGGTCTCGACCCCCTTCTCCTGATGGCGAGCCAGCTCGTCCTCGGCCCGGGGGAGGATGAGCTGGAGGCGGCGGGCGGGCTGCGCGGGGAGGCGGTCGAGGTGGCGCGCGCCCCCTGGTCGGGCATCCCGGTGCCGGCCGGGGCGGAGATCGTCATCGAGGGCGAGATTCCCCCCGGCGAGCTGCGCCGCGAGGGCCCCTTCGGGGAGTTCCCGCGCTACTACAGCCCGGCCGGGGAGCGGGAGGTGCTGCGCGTGCGCTCGGTCGCCTGGCGCGAGGGGGCCGCCCTCTACTCCATCGTTCCCGCGGGCCGCGACCACCTCCTCATGGGCGCGCTTCCGCGCGAGGCCGGCCTGCTGCGCGACCTCCAGCGGGCCGTCCCCTCGGTGCGGGACGTCTCTCTTCCGCTCTCGGCCTCGGGACGCTTCCACTGCGTCATCCAGCTCGACAAGCGGAACGAGGGGGAGGCGAAGAGCGCGCTGCTGGCCGCCCTCGCGGCGCACTACGACGTGAAGCACGCCATCGCCGTGGACCGCGACATCGACCCCCACGACGCCGAGCGGGTGGACTGGGCCCTCGCCACCCGCTTTCAGGCCGACCGCGACCTCATCGTCGCGCCCGGCGCCTGGGGGAGCCGCCTCGACCCCTCGGCCGCCGAGGGCGTGACCGCCAAGATGGGGCTGGACGCCACCGTCCCCCCCGGCGCCCTCGAGGACCAATACCTTCCCCTCCGGATTCCCGGCGCCGAGGAGATCGACCTCGAGGCGTTGCTGGGGGAGTGAGGGGAGGGGCGCCCGGCCGGAGTGGGGGGCGTCCCCCCTCAGCTCCCCGCCATCTTCCGTGCGGCGGCGAGGATGCTCTCGATGATGGGCTGGTAGCCGGTGCAGCGGCAAAGATGGCCGGCGAGGCGGAGGCGGACCTCCTCCTCGGAGGGATTTGGGTTCTCGCGGAGGAGCTCGACCGCCGACATGAGGATTCCCGGGGTGCAGAACCCGCACTGAAGGCCGTACGACTCCCGGAAGGCCTCCTGCAGCGGGCTCAGCGCGCCCTCCGGCCCCGCAAGGCCCTCCACCGTCTCCACCTCGGCCCCCTGGGCCTGAACCGCGAAGAGGAGGCAGCTGCGCACGCTTGCCCCGTCGAGGAGGACGGTGCAGGCGCCGCAGACGCCGTGCTCGCAGGCGAGATGTGTCCCGGTGAGGCCCAGGTCCTCCCGAAGGAAGTCGGCGAGGAGGCGGCGCGGCTCGGCCTCGCCCTCGCGCTCCACCCCGTTCACCCTGAGGCGCACCCGCACGCGCTTAGCCATCCCGGTGATCCCCCGGCGCCGATCCGGTGTCGGAGGCGCGGCCGGCGGCGGCCCGGCCGGCGGCGCACTCCAGGGCGCGGCGCGCGAAGACGCGCACCAGGTTCCGCCGGTAGGCCTCCCCCCCGTGGAGGTCGGGAATCGGCTCGGCCTCTTCCGCCGCCGCTTCGGCCGCCGCGCGCGCCGCCTCGCCGTCCCACCTCCGGCCCGTCAATTGGGCTTCGGCCGCCGCCATCCGCCGGGGCGCCTCCCCCGCCCCCGAGAGGGCGAGGCGCGCCTCCTCGACGGCGCCGTCCGGCCCGATGCGGAGGCAGGCCGCCGCTCCCACCAGGGCGAAGTCGCCCCGCCGGCGGGCGATCTCCATGAAGGCCTCCCCCGCTCCCTCCGGCGCGGGCGGGAAGCGCGCCTCGACCAGCATCTCCCCCTCCTCGATGGAGGTGAGGTAGCTCCCGGCGAGGAAGTCCGCCGCCCGCTCCCGCCGCTCTCCCCCCGGCCCGCGCAGGACGACCTCTCCCTCCAGGGCGAGGAGGACGGTTCCCAGCTCCCCGGCCGGGTCGTTGTGGACCAGGCTCCCGCCCACCGTTCCCCGGTTGCGGATGGCGGCGTCCCCGATCCAGGGAACGGCCTCGGCGAGGAGGGCGTGGCGCGGGGCGAGGAGGGGGGAGAGTTCGAGCGTGCGGTGCCGGGTGAGGGCGCCGACGGCGAGGGTCCCGTCCGCCTCGCGGCGGATGTAGTCCAGCTCCCCTCCGAGGCCGTTGATGTCGATGAGGACCTCGGGGCGGGCCACCCGGAAGTTGAGGAGGGGGACGAGGCTCTGCCCCCCGCCGAGGATCTTGGCGTCGTCCCCGTGCGCGGCGAGGGCGGCGAGGGCCTCCTCCACCGAGGCGGGGCGCAGGTAGCCGAAGGGGGCGGGCTTCACGCGGCGCCCCCCCCGGCCGACCGGATCATCTCCCACACCCGCTCGGGGGTGAGGGGGAGCGCGGTCACCGGGCCCGCGCCCAGGGGGGCGAGGGCGTCGGCCACCGCGTTCGCCACGGCGGCGGGCGCGCTCATGGCCCCGCTCTCGCCGCAGCCCTTCGCCCCCAGCTCGGTGAGGGGGGAGGGGGTGACGATGTGCCCGATCTCGAGGCGGGGGGCCTCGGCCGCCGTCGGGCAGACGTAGTCGATCAGGCTCTGGGCGAGGAAGCGCCCCTCCGCGTCATAGGCCAGCTCCTCGTAGAGGGCGCCGCCCACCCCGTGCATCACCCCGCCGGTGATCTGACCCTCCACCATCTTGGGATGGATGAGGGTCCCGCTGTCGTGGACGGTGACGTATTTTTTGATCTCGACGAAGCCCGTCTCGGGGTCCACCTCGACCGCCACCAGGTCGGCGGCGAAGCCGTAGACGCCCGAGGAGTCCACGCGATCCTCGGCGTCGGGCGGGGCGGCGCTCTCGAGGTTGTAGGTGTAGGTGATCGAAATGCCGGGCTCCATCCCGGGGGGGAGGGCGGACTGGTTCCAGTGGGCGATGCCGGCGACGCGGCGGAAGGAGATCGAGCGGTCCGGCTCGCTTCGCACGAAGAAGCGGCCCTCCTCGAAGCCGACCTCCCCCGGCTCGGCCTCGAAGTGGTGGGCCGCGATGGCGGCCATCTTCTCCCGCACCCGGCGGGCGGCCACCGCCGCCGCGGCCGCGCCCACGGCGGCGAAGCGGCTGCTGTAGGAGCCCGCCGTCACGCTCCAGTGGCGCGTCAGGGTGTCCATCTCCATGGTCACGCGGATTTGATCGGGCGGGAGGCCGAGCTGGTCCGCAACGACCTGGGCGGCGGCGGTCTCGTGGCCCTGCCCCTCGGGCACGGTGTTCATGACAACGCTCACGCATCCCAGGGCGTCCACCGAGACGAGGCAGCTCTCCCCCGAGCCGCTCTTGTGGAGGTAGCCGGGCTGGGCGCGGACCTCGGGCGGGTGGGCCACGGTGAGGTAGGCGATGTTCGTCACCGAGGGGTCCACCACGGTGGCGAGGCCGATTCCGAAGAGCCTGCCCTGGGCGCGGGCCCGCTCGCGCTCGCGAAGAAGCTCGGCGTAGGGGCCCATCTCGAGGGCCAAGTCGAGCGCCTTCTCGTAGTCCCCGCTGTCGTAGACGCCCCCCGAGGGGGTGGTGTAGGGGAACTCCTCCTTCCCGACGAAGTTGACGCGGCGGATCTCGGCCGGGTCCATCGAGAGGCGCGCGGCCGCCATGTCCATCAGCCGCTCGAGGGCGAAGTAGAGCTGCTGGCATCCGTAGCCGCGGTTCGGGCCCGTCGGGCTTTTGTTGGTGGCGACGACGAAGGTCTCCATCTCGAGGTGGCGCACCCGGTAGGGGCCCGTCGTGTTGCCCGTGGTCCGGTAGGTGCAGGCCGGCTCGGGGGCGCGCACGTAGGCGCCCACGTTGTCGTAGACGCGCTTGCGCAGGGCGAGGAGGGTCCCGTCCCGCCGGTAGGCGCCCTCGAGGTATTCGACCCGGTCGGCGTGGGAGGAGGAGCTGAGCAGGTGCTCGCTGCGGTCTTCGATCCACTTGACGCGCACGCCCGCCTTGCGGGCCGCGAGGGCGATGAGGACGATGGAGGGGAAAATGCTGGTCTTGATGCCGAAGCCGCCGCCGATGTCGGAGGGGACGATGAAGCGGAGCTTGTTCATGGGGACGCGCAGGGCCATGGCCGCGACCGGGTGCATGGTGAAGGGGCCCTGGAAATTCGACCAGACGGTGTAGGCCCCCTCGGCGGGGTCGTAGTCGGCGATGACGGCGAAGCCCTCCATCGGGAGGGAGGTGTACTTGGGGAAGACGAAGCGCTCCTTCACGGTGAGGTCGGCCTCGGCGAAGGCGGCCTCGGGGTCTCCCCAGCGGAAGGTGCGGCGGTTGGCGACGTTCGAGCCGTGGGCGGGGTGGAGGAGGGGGGCGTCCGGGCCGGCGGCCGCCTCGACGTCCACGACGGCTGGGAGAGGTTCGTAGTCCACCTCGACCCGCTCGGCGGCGTCCTCGGCCAGGTAGCGGCTCTCGGCCACGACGACGGCGATGGGCTCGCCCGCGTAGCGCGCCCGGCCGACGGCGGAGGGGCGGTAGTCCATCTTCGCGGGGACGGCGCAGGCGAACGGATCGCTCATCGCCGCAACGTCCTCGGGCAGGAGGACGGCGCGCACGCCCGGGGAGGCGAGGGCCGCCTCCGCCTCCACCTTCCGGATCTCGGCGTGCGGGTGGAGGCTGCGCACGACGGCGGCGTGGCAGACCCGGCCCACCTCGATGTCGTCCATGAAGCGCCCCCGGCCCGTCAGCAGGCGCGGGTCCTCGTGGCGCTGGATGGATTTGCCGACCCAGCCGCCGGCTCCCTGATCCGCGTCGGACATTTCGGCATCCCCCGGCTGTTTGCGCGCACGGGCCGGCGGATCGTCCGCCGCGCCGCCGGGAGATTGTAGCATCCCGAAGGTGGTATGCTCCCCTCAAAGGAAAAACGAACCGGGCGCCCGCGACCGCCCCGCGCCGAATCTTCGGATCGGCCCCCGTTCCGCGCGGATCGGGAGGCGGGGAAGGGGGGGGGAGCCCATGCCGGGCCGGGAGGAGAGCCTCATGCCGAAGATGAAAGTCGGTGAGTTGGAGTTGCACTACGAGCTTCACGGGGAGGGCGCGCCCGTGGTCCTGATCGGCGGCCTGGCGGGGGACGCCCGCGCCTGGGCGCGCCAGATCGAGGCGCTCTCGAAGAATTACCGGGTGCTGGCCTTCGACAACCGGGGGACGGGCCGGAGCGGGTGTCCGGACGTGCCCTACTCGACCCGCCTCTTCGCCGAGGACACGGTGGGCCTGATGGACGCGCTGGAGCTGCCCGCCGCCCACGTGATCGGCCGCTCGATGGGCGGCGCCATCGCCCAGGAGATGGCCATCCGGTTCCCGGACCGGGTGCGCAGCCTCCTGATCACGGCCTCCTTCGGGAAGCTGGACCGCTACGGCCACCGCATCCTCTCCAACATCCAGGAGGTGGTGCAGGCCCAGGGCTACGAGGCGGCGGCCAGGCATCAGTCCCTCTTCTTCTTCCCGCCCGCCTACTTCAACTCCCGGAAGGAGGAGATGGACGCCATCGAGGGCGTGCTGGCGGACCCGGCGCGGCCCGTTCACGCCTACGTCAACTCTTCGGTGGCCTGCCTGGAGCACGACGCCCTCGACCGGCTGGGCCAGGTCCGATGCCCGACACTGGTGCTCGCCGGGGCGGAGGACGTCCTGTGCTCGGCCGGGTGCGCGCGCGAGCTCGCCGAGCGGATCCCGGGCGCCGAGCTGAAGGTGTACGAGGGGGCCAGCCACTTCTTCCTCATCCAGTTCTACGAGGAGTCGATGGCGGACATCGAGGCCTTCCTGGCCGCGCACTAGCGGGGTCGGATTTCTTCGGTGGGTGGAGCGGAGAGAAGGAAGGGGGGTCAGGCCCCGTTTCCGGCGCCGTTCTTCCGCCTGCCGAGGGCCTTGCGCAGCGCCCCGGCGAAGCGATCCTTCCCGCCCGGGGGAATCTGAAGGACGAGCCCGATGGACCAGGTGACGGGCTCGGTGTCGTTCGTCCGGACCCAGGCCACCTTTCCCTTGCAGCGTCCGATGGCCTCGCCCGCCACCTGGAGGGAGAGGTCGTGGACGATGGCGGGGTCGGGCTCTCTCGACACAACGACCCGGAATCCGCTCGCGCTCACGTCCTCGAGCAGGAGGGGCGAATTCGCGAGCGAGGGCGCCAGCACCACGACGGGAACCCGGAAGCGGGGGGAGCGGCTCTTCACTGCGGCGCCCGCCCCCGGCGCGCCGGATTTCCGCTCCGGCGAATCCTTCTCCGTGAGGCGCCGCAGGACGGTTTCGGCCTCTTGGAAGTGGGGGTCCAAGGTCAGGGCCTTGCGGAGGGCGACCACGGCCTGGCCGTGGTCTTTCAGATCGATGAGGGCGACCGCCAGGTTGTAGTAGATGATGGGATCCTCGGGCGTGATTTTCAGCACCTTGCGGTAGTTCTCGACGGCCTCGGCGCTCTTCCCCTGGCGGCGGAGGGCGATGCCGTTGCGGTTGTAGAAGTGGGAGTTCCCGGGGTCGGCCTCGAGGGCGAAGGCGTACTCCTCCTCGGCCAGATCGGCGCGCCCGCTGATGAGGAAGAGCTCGGCGACGGCGGCGTTGCGGGCGGCCTCGTCGGCGTTGGTGGAGACGGCGTTATAAAACGCCCTGCGGGCGCCCTCGGTGTCGCCCCAGGCGAGGAGGGTCTTGCCCAGGAATTGGAGGCGGTCGCTGTTGCGGGGGCTGATCTCGGTTGCGATCCGGATCGACTCGATCGCCTCCTCCGTCCGGCCCTCCTTCATGAGGGCCAGCCCGAGGCGGTCGTGGGCCAGGGCGGACTTGGCGCTCAGATCGATCGCCGTGCTGTAGCAGCTTTTCGCCGACTCGTGGTCGTCCATCTCCTGGTAGATGTCGCCCGCCCCAATCCAGAGGCGGGGGTTCTCGGGGCGGAGATTGCGGAGGGAGGAGAGCTCGCCCGCGGCGTCGTCGAAGGCGCCGATGTCGACGAAGGCGCCCGCTCTGGCGAGGAGGATCTCGGCGTCGAGCTGGGCCCCCCGGAATTGCCGGATGTGCTTGAACCGCTCCTCGATGAGCTCGTAGGTGAACGGCTTGGTGAGGTAGCCGTCCGCCCCGTACTCGTTCGCCTCGGCCACCGCGGCCTCGTTCGGATCGTTGCTGACCATGAGGAAGGGGACGATGCAGAAGACGTTCTTGGCCCGAACGGAGCGGAGCAAGTCCAGCCCGTCCATCTCGGGCAGGTTGCGGTCGGAGACGATGAAGTCGATCGGGGAGGTGAGGAGGATCTTGAGCGCCGATTTTCCGTCGGAGGCCTCGAAGACGGCGTTCGCGCCGATGGCCTTCGCCATCGCCGAGACGGCGCGGCGCATGATCTTCTCATCATCCACGGCGAGGATGTTGATGTTCCCGTTCCGCATTGCGGCCTCGTGCGTGCCGTAAGAAGGAGGGCGTATTCGTTGCGTTAAGGGCGAAGGGCGGATGAAGCCGGCCCCTTCTCCCCCCACGGGAGAAAGGGCGCCGCCCGGACTCGCCCAGCTTGCGATGCTGTCAAATAAAGGATTGCACTAGATCTTATATGATTCTGGCAATCATTGCACCAGAAAGCAACCTGCGGGGCATAATTTTTTCAGAGTATTTTCTCGAATTTGGGCGGATTTCGGGGGCGGGGTGGATATTGATTCCCTTTCTCTCGCCTCGGCCCCTGGAAGGGGCGGGCCGGGGGTTGCGCCGCCCCGCTCGGCGCCGGGCGGATGGGGAGGGCGATTTGGACTCGACACTAGCGGACGGCGCTCGATACGAGGCGCTTGCCGCCCCAGCCGATCTTGCGCTTGACGCGGGGGGCCGGAACCGCCGCTTTCACGCCTTTTTTCCGGATGAATCCGTACACCAGAATCGTGCCGACCACCGTGCTGATTAAGCCTACCAGAATGTCCATCTCATCTCCCCCTTCTCCTTTTCTCCGCCGGCGGCCCGCCCGCCGGGTTGTTTTCGACATCTGCCCGGAGAAAGAGCAAGGGAGGCGCCAACCGGCGCCCATGGGGGGGGGATTGGCGCCTAAATCCGCCAATCTGTAACCCCCCTCACAGTTGGGGACCCATTTGGCCCCCCTTCGGCCCCCCCCCAACGGGGCCGATTTCTCAAAGTGAGAGCGTTTTTGGGGTGTTTGAGGGGGCCGGGGGGCGGATTTTCCGTCCCAAGGCCGGCCGGGGGGCAATATATTCTGGCGGGGCGGGAAGGAATGATCCCCCTCTTTCTCCCTCTCCTCCCCCCATTCCCCGCGCGGCCCTGCGCCTGGGCGGCCCATCCGCGCCGGCGGTGGGCCCCCGCCGAAGGTCGGCCCCCGCCGAGGGTCGGCCCCCGCCGAGGGTCGGCCCCGCGCCGGGGGCCGCCACGAACCGGGCGGCATGGGATTGCGGGGGCGCGGGCCGGGCGGCCATAATGCGGTCTCCGCCGGAAGGAAGGGTCCCCGTGCAGAACGAATCAGGAGGGTGGAC
>JAZGDQ010000377.1:0-4382 GCA_036477985.1 bacterium | reverse complement strand
GTCCGCGGGTAAGGATGGAGACGGATGGAGCCGGCCTTCGCCCTTCAAAAGGCGACCAAGCGCTACCGGCGCGCCGACGGAAGCTGGAACGCCGCCCTCGAGGAGGTGGACCTCGAATTCCGGCCGGGCGAGTCGGTCGCCGTCATCGGCCCGAGCGGCGCCGGCAAGACCACCCTCTTCCGCCTCCTGAGCCTCACCCTGCGGCCCGACGAGGGGCGCGTCCTGGTGGACGGAGCCGACCCGGCGGAGCTGGGCGGGCGCGCGCTGCGCCGCCTCCGCTCACGCACGGCCACCATCCATCAGCAGCACAACCTCATCCCCTCCCTGCGGGCGGTCCACAACATCCTGGCCGGAAGGCTCGCCGTCTGGTCCTTCCCCCGCGCCCTCCTTTCCCTGGCGCTTCCCCGGGAGGTGCGCCGCGCCGCCGAGGCGGCCGAAAAGGTGGGGCTGCTCGATAAGCTCTGGGAGCGGACGGACCGGCTGAGCGGGGGCGAGCAGCAGCGCGTGGCCGCCGCCCGCGCCATCGTCCAGAACGCGCGCCACATCCTCGCCGATGAGCCGGTGGCGAGCGTGGATCCCTCCCGGGCCGACGCCCTCATCACCCTCCTGCGCCGGATGAGCGAGGAGGACGGGAAGACCCTCATCGTCAACCTGCACGACGTCCCCCTCGCCCTTCGGCACTTCCCCCGCATCGTCGGCCTCCACGCCAACGGCGTTCTCTTCGACCTCCCGCCCAAGGCCATCGAGGAGGGCCTCCTCGCCTATCTCTACGAGGAGGAGGAGGCCTCGGCCATGGAGGCGCGCGGGTGGATCAATAAGGCCGCCGCCCCGGGCCGCGGAAGTTGATCGCGAACGCCCCGGCCCCCCCGGCGCGCCCGCCCCTCTCCCCGGGGCGCTTCGCCCTCCTCATCGCGGCGGGAGCGGCCCTCCTGGCCAGCCTCCGCATCTCGGAGGTGAACCCCGCCCTCCTCTTCGCGCCGGACGCCCTGCGCTCGATGGGCGAGTTCGGGGCGGGCTTCCTCCCCCCCGACCTCAGCGCCGCCTACCTCCTCGAGACGTTGCGCCCGGCCGCCGAGACGGTCCAGCTCGCGACGGCGGGGACCGCCCTCGCCCTTCTGCTCGGCATCCCCCTCGCCCTGGCGGCGGCCGGCTCCTTCTCCCTCGGCGGGCCGCTCTTCGCCGGAGATCCCCCGGCGGGGCTCCTGCGGCGAACGCTGCGCACGGCCCCCTACTTCCTCTCCCGCCTCATCCTCAACTTCATGCGCTCGATTCCCGAGCTCATCTGGGCGCTCCTCTTCGTCCGCGCGGTGGGCCTGGGGCCCACCGCGGGCGTCATCGGCCTCGGCATCGCCTACGCCGGCGTGGTGGGCAAGGTGTTCGCCGAAATCCTGGAGGGGACCGACCTTCAGCCGGCGGTCGCCCTGCGCGCGGCCGGGGCCTCCCTCCCCAAGGCGATCCTCTACGGCGTCCTCCCCCCGGCCTTCCGCACCCTCCTCTCCTACACCCTCTACCGCTGGGAGTGCGCCATGCGCGCGGCCGCCATCCTCGGCTTCGTCGGCGCGGGCGGCCTCGGCCAGCACATCGCCATCTCCATGCGCATGTTCGAGCACGCGCGCACGGCCACCCTCATCCTGGAGCTCTTCCTCCTCGTCGCCCTCACCGACATCCTGAGCGCCCGGATACGGAGGCGGCTCTCGTGAGCGCTTCGCCGAGCCGCCGCGCGGCGCCGGGCGGGCCGGCCGCCCCGTCCCGCCTTGCGGTCCCGCCCCGCCCCGCGGCCGGAGGCGGCTGGGCCTGGGCCGCCGCCGCACTCCTCCTCGTCTGGAGCTTCTCGCTCGTGCGCGAGACCCTTCCCAATCTCTTCACGGCCGAGGGCCTGGCGCAGATGGGATCTTACGCCGCGCGGATCTGGCCGCCCGAGGCGAAGCCGGGCTTCCTCGCCCTGGTGGCGCGCGCCTCGCTCGAGACCCTGGCCATCTCCATCTCGGGAACCGCTTTTTCGGTTCTGATCGCCGCGCCGCTCCTCTATTTCGCCGCATCGGAGGAGACGCTCGGGGCGGGGGGCGAGGTGGAGCGCGCCTCCCTCCGGCGCACCCTCCCCCGGCGCGCCCTCCTCCTCGTGAGCCGGGCCGCCCTCAACCTCTTCCGCACGGTTCCCGAGCTCGTCTGGGCCATCTTCTTCGTCTTCGCCGTGGGCCTGGGGCCCTTCGCCGGCGCCCTCGCCCTGGGGATCCACAACGGCGGGGTGTTCGGGAAGCTCTACGCCGAGTCGATCGAAAACGTGCGGCGCGCGCCGGTGGAGGCCCTCCGCGCGGCGGGGGCGCGGCGCTCCTCGGCCTTCCTCTACGGCGCGCTCCCCCAGGCCTGGCCCCAGCTCGTCGCCTACACCCTCTACCGCTGGGAGGTGAACATCCGGACGGCGGCCATCCTCGGCTTCGTCGGCGCGGGCGGCCTGGGCCAGCAGATGCACATCGCCATCTCCCTCTTCCTCGAGACGCGCCTCGCCACCCTCATCATCGCCACCTTCATCCTCGTCAGCGCCGTCGACCTCCTCAGCGGCTGGCTCCGCCGCAGGCTCGAAGCCGCGTTCTGAGGGGAGGAAGAAGAAGTCCGGGCCGGCGGAGACAGGAGGCGGATGAAAGCCAGCCGCCAGATTCATTCCGGCATGGGGAGCGGCGAGGAGGGCGCCCGGCTCCGCCGCGCCGCGATTCTCTTTGTTGCGAACGCGGTCATCGCCATCGGAATGGTCATGATCGCTCCCCTCCTGCCGGTCTTCGCGCGCCGCCCTTTACGCCCCGTCCCCGTTGGGCCACTCTATGCGGGTCGACCCCCCCGAGACGAGCCCGAAGGAGCGCTTCGGCGCCATTGCGCGAAATCGAAAGGAGAACCGCGGTGTTCGAATATTTCCCGACCAACTACACCTGGAACCTGGGCCTCAACAGCGTCTTCAGCTGCGGGGGCAACATATCGGAGATCGAGGAGGCCTGCCGCCCGCTGAAGGAGGCGGCCGTGGAGGGGGGCGCCGCCGCCCAGGAGGCCTGGTACGAGAGCTGGATGAAGGTGGCCTCGACCGTCGAGCGCCTGGCCGGCGAGGACGAGCGGGCGGGGAACAAGCTGGGCGCGGGCCGGAAATACCAGCGGGCGTGCGTCTACTACATCTCGGCCGAGCGGATGATGCCGCACAGCGACGCGCGCAAGGCGCTGGCCTACAAGCGCGTCCTCGCCGCCTTCCGCAAGGGGATCGAGCTGCGCGGGGAGCCGATGGAGTGGGTGGACGCGCCCTACGCGGACGGCCCCCTCCCGGCCATCTTCGTCCCGGCGGCGGGCGAGGGCCCCGCGCCGTGCATGATCTGCTTCGACGGCCTGGACGTCATGAAAGAGACGCTCTACTTCCGCGTCCGCAACGACTTCCGGCTCCGCGGCGTCTCGGTCCTCTTCGTGGATCACCCCGGGGTGGGCGAGGCCCTCCGCCTCCGGGAGCTGTACGCGCGCCACGACAGCGAGGTCCCCGCGGCGGCCTGCATCGACTACCTGGAGGGGCGCGCCGACGTCGACTCGGGGCGGATCGGCATGATGGCGAACAGCCTGGGGGGCTATTACGCCCCGCGCGCCGCCGCCTTCGAGAAGCGCCTGAAGTGCTGCGTGGCCTGGGGCGCCTTCTGGAGCTATGAGTTCACGATGAAGAACCGCAAGAAGGGGACCGGCTCCGTCCCGGGCATCGAGGCGCACCGCATGTGGGTGGCCGGGAAGGACACCTTCGAGGAGGCGATCGAGGTGTTCCAGAAATTCACCCTCGAGGGCGTGGCCGAGCAGATCACCTGCCCCCTCCTCATCGTTCACGGCGAGAACGACCGGCAGGTGGGCCTCGCCCAGGCCGAGATGACCTACGAGGCCGCCGTGAACAGCCCGAAGCGCGAGCTCAAGGTCTTCTCGCTCGCCGACACCGGCGCCGAGCACTGCCAGGTGGACAACACCGACATGTTCGTCGACTACGCCGCGCACTGGGTCGCCGAGACGCTGGGCGCGCAGGGGTAAGGGATTCGGCGCGCGCCGTGCATGGAGGAGAAACGGGATGGAATGGGATTTCGACCACGTGCACTTTCTCGCGCGCGATGTGCACGCGCTCTCGAAGTATTTCGAGGAAGTGTTCGGGATGGAGCGCCTCGCCTTCTACGAGGCCTTCAAGGGCGCGCCCTACGCCATCCTGAAGCTGGGGAGCGGGGACCTGCGCATACGAGGATACCGCGAGGGGGACGAGCCCGACGCCCGGGGCCCCTCGCTCGTCGAGGGCCTCGACCACCTGGGCCTCGCCGCGGAGGACGTCGAGAAGACGGTGGCCTGGCTCGAATCGCGCGGCGCCGAGATCCTCCGCCCCCCCGAGA
>JAZGDQ010000376.1:0-2760 GCA_036477985.1 bacterium | reverse complement strand
TGCAGTAGAGCTTATCGTCCACCACGTAGCTGTGGATCCACTGAACCTCCGAACCCATCTCGGCCAGGATCTCGTTCGACTTCTGGGCGACGGCCTGCATCTTCTCGGCGGGCCAGGAGCCGACCTCAGGAATCTCGCGCTCGATGACGTACTTGGGCATTTTCACCCTCCTCGGTTTCTGCGGGAGCCGGGCTCCCGCTCCAAAATCCACATGCGGCGCCCGGCCGTTTCAGTTTCCCTCCGCCGCGAGGCGTGGGCCGCCAAGGCGGCCCCAAAAGCTCTCGCCCTCGGGCGGCGGCGCCTCCCCCGCCTCCTCGGTCTCCATCCCCTCGAAGAAGCGGTCGTAGACGGCGGCGCGCTCCTCCTGGAGGGGGGTGGGGCAGTAGCAAGTCTCGGTCCAGGCGACCTCCCCGCCGCTCACGACGGCGCGGCGCATGGAGGCGACCACCTCCTCCCCGAAGGGCTTCATGGCGGCCACCGTGCCGTCCTCCAGGATCCGGCGGAACTCCTCCCGCCTCTCCTCCCGGAAGCGGGCGCGGACGAGATAGTGCATGGCGGCGCCCTCCCTCTCTTTTTCCTTTTCCTTTTCACTTCCTTCATCCATCTCCCGCACTCGATTTCGGACCTCCATCATACGCCCCCCGCGCGGGGGGGACAAAAGGCGTCCCGGGGGGGCGGCTCCGAAATCTTGTGCTATGATCAGTCCGCTCCGCCGTCAAAATTCGGCTGCGCCGGGGGCCGTTTTCTCCTTCCGCGCGCGCGGCCGCAATCCCTCTCTCCCGGAAGGAAGGCGCCTTGACCGAACCCACCATCCCCGGACCCGATCCGGACACGAGAGCGCCCCGGCTGGCCGCCCCCCCGGGGTCGGCGGACTGCCACTTTCACATCTTCGGCCCCGAGGACAAGTACCCCTACGCCCCGACGCGGGCCTACACGCCGCCGGACGCCCTCGAGGCCGACTACGCCAGGATGGCCGGCACGCTCGGCCTCGAGCGCGGGGTGGTCGTCCAGGCGAGCGCTCACGGGGCGGACAACTCCCGGGTGGTGGACGCCATCGCGGCCCTCGGGCCCGGCTACCGCGGGGTGGGCGTCGTCACCCCCGAGACGCCCGAGGCCGAGATGGAGGAGCTGACGCGGCAGGGCCTCCGGGCCTCGCGGATGAACCTCCACGCCGGGGGGAGCGGGGGGATGGACACGCTCGAGGATCTGGCGGCCAAGGCCGCCAACTTCGGCTGGCACCTCCAGCTCTTCTCCGACTGCCGCGATCTCGCCGAGATCGCCCCCCGCCTCGCCGCCCTCCCGGTGGACCTCGTCGTCGACCACATGGGCTTCATCTCGGCCGAGCACGGGCCGGAGCACCCCGGCTTCGGGGCGCTGCTCGATCTGGCCCGGAGCGGGAAGGCCTGGGTGAAGCTCACCGGCGCCGAGCGCATCACGGTCGAGGGCCCGCCCTACCGCGACGCCCTCCCCTACGCGCGCGCCCTCATCGAGGCGGCGCCCGACCGCGTCATCTGGGGGACGGACTGGCCCCACACCCGGGTGCGCCCGCCCATGCCGAACGACGCCGACCTCCTCGACCTGCTGCTCGAATGGGCGCCGGAGGAGAGCCTGCGCCGCAAGATTCTGGTCGACAACCCGAAGGCGCTCTACGGCTTCGAGGATTGAGGGGAGGAGGGGAAGATGGCGCGCCCGAAGGTCGTCACGGTCCACCACCACTACATGCCCAAGGATTTTTTCGAGCGCCGCATCCCGCCCGGCGGGCGCCTCATCGAGGAGGATTTCTACTTCACCTTCAACCCCATCCTCCACGACGCCGACGCCCACCTCCGCGCCATGGACGAGGCCGGGGTGGAGGCCACAGTCGTCCACCTCGCCCAGTGGTGCGCGAAGGGCGTCGAGGTCTGCCGCGAGCTGAACGACGGCTTCGCCGCGCTGGCCGGCGCCCATCCCGACCGGTTCTTTCCCTGCGTCCATCTTCCCCTCTCGGGGGAGGCGGGCGTCCTGGACGAGCTCGACCGCGCGGCGGAGGATCTGGGCTTCCGCGCCGTCGCCCTCCTCTCCTCGGAGGGGGCGGTCCACCTGGCGAGCGATTCGGTGGCCCCTCTCCTCGCGCGCATCGCCGCGCGCGGGCTCCCGATCGTCATCCACCCGGCCATGCGCCCGCTGGGGGCGGCGATGGATTTCGACCTGGTGGCCAGCATGGAGCGCGCCGCCGACATCACCCGGGCGGTGGTGCGCGTGATGTACGGTGTCTTCCCCCGCTTCCCGGAGCTGCGCTTCGTCATGCCCCACCACGGGGGCGCCGCGCCCTTCCTCAAGGGGCGGATGCAGATGTTCTTCAAGCCCGAGGGGGTGGAGATTCCCGAGGCGATCCGCCTCCTCCCCCTCTCCCCCCGTGAGCAGAAATCGCTGGGGCTGGACGTCGCCTTCGAGAAGCTCTTCGAAAAACTCTACTTCGACACGGCGGGCTTCGCCGGCTGGATGCCCGCGACCCAGGCGGCGCTCCTCACCGTGCGCCCCGAGAGGATGTGCCTGGGAACCGACTACCCCATGGAGATGCACGGCGGCGCCGACATCCGCGCCATGATCGAGGGCATCCGCGCCCTCGACCTTCCCGCGGGCGACACCGCAGCGATCTTGGGCGGGAACATGGTTGAGCTGTTGGGGTTGTGAGGGGGGGTCGAGGCATGACCCCACAGCGGCAAAGAGATTGGCCTTTTGAACTCCTGGTCGGTGAATAAGTGTTGAATCGGGTCCCCT
>JAZGDQ010000375.1:0-10472 GCA_036477985.1 bacterium | reverse complement strand
CGAACTTCTCCTCCAGCAAGGGCGAGGGCTCCGTGCGGTTGTCGAGGTGGGGCTGGAGCGTGCGGTGCACGTTGAGAAGGACGTCCGCCCCCGAGAGGTCGGTCATGATGAAGGCGCCGATCACCGGGATCAGCCGCCCCAGCGAGCGCAGCACGGTGTCCACCGCCTCGGGCGTGGCGTAGCCCTGCTCGACGATGTAGAAGGCCTCCCGGCGCAGCGCCGTCGTGAGGCGGACCCCGATGTGGCCGGGAACCTCCTTGCAGACGACCGGCTCCTTGCCGATATGCCGCAGCAGGGCGCATGTGGTCTCGACCACGGCGGGGTCGGTCTCCTCCCCCGGGACCACCTCGACGACGGGGATGAGGGGGGGCGGGGTGTAGCTGTGGGTGGTGAGGCAGCGCCCGGGCCGCTTCAGCCCGCGGGCCATCTCGGACATGCGCAACCCCGAGGTCTCCCTGGACCCGATGGCGTCCTCACGCGCATGCGCCTCCAACTCTCCAAAAATCGCCTGCTTGAGCGCCAACTCCTCGACGATGGCCTCGACGATGAAGTCGGCCTCCCCGGCCGCTTCGGCGAGGTCGTTGGTGGGGCGCACGCGGGCGAGGGCCTCCTCCGCCCCGGAGGGCGCCAGGAGCCCTGCGCCGACGAAGAGGGCGAGCCCGCGCTCCACCTCGGCCATCGCGCGGGCCGAGCTCTCGGCCGTGCGGTTGTACAGGGCGACCGGATAACCCGCCTGGGCGAACATCTGGGCCACGCCGTGGCCGACGTAGCCGCCGCCCGCCACCGCGATCTTTTGGATGCGCTCCACCCCGGCCTCCGGATTCACGGGAGGGAGGGGGAGCGGCGGGGGCCGCCGCCGGGGGCCGCCGCCCTACACCGAGATATAGCCGGCATGCTTCACCCCGCGGAGCATCTCGCCGATCTTGATCCGGTGGACGTCCGAGGTGCCGTCGATGTGGTAGCACATCAGCGCGTCCCGCAGGAGTTTCTCAATGGGGTAATCCTTCATGTAGCCGTTCCCCCCGAGGAGCTGGAGGGCCATGTCGCACACCTTGGGCCCCACGTCGGAGGCGAAGATGGAGGAGAGAATCCCCTTTTGCGGGTCGTAGTCGGGCTGATCGGCCAGCCAGGCGGTGTTGATGGAGACGGCCCGGGCGGCCTCGATGAGGGCGGCCATCTCGCCCAGCCGCAGGGCCACCGTGGGGTGCTCGATGATGGGCTTTCCGCCCTGGACCCGGTTCTTCGCGTACTCGACGGCGTACTCGAAGGCGGCCCGCGCCAGGGCGAGCCCGAAGGCCCCGGTGGTGGGCAGGTGCCGCGCGCCGAAGGAGCCCAGGAAACCGAGCCCCTTCCCCACCTCGCTCACGCGGTTGAAATCGGGCACCCGGCAGTTCTTGAAGATCAGCTCGGCGTTCATCATGAGGCGGTTGCCCAGCTTGTCGTGGATGCGCCCGATGGTGAAGCCGGGCGTGTCCTTCTCGACGATGAACACCGTCAGGCCCTTGGTGACGCCCACCGTCTTGTCCGACCGCGCCGCGATGAAGAAGAGCTTGGCGACGGCGGCGGAGGCGATGAAGTGCTTCGTGCCGTTGAGGACCCACTCATCGCCCTCCCGCACGGCCGAGGTGCGCATCCCCCCGTCGGGCTCGTCGTAGGGCATGAGGTTGTCGCACCCGGCGTCGGGCTCGGTGATCCCCACCCCGAGGAGCGCCGTGTCGTCCTCGGTGAACTTGGGCAGGAAATGCGCGCGCTGCTCGTCGGTGCATCGCTCGACGAGAAGCTTGGCCATCTTCCAGGCCTGGTGAAAATGGGTGGCGAAACCCGTATCCGCCTGGCAGAGCTCCTCGAGCATGATGAGGTGGGTGAGGATGCCGATGCCCGCGCCCCCGTACTCCTTGGGCAGGGCCATCGTGCGCAGCCCCACCTCCGAGCCCTTCCGGATGATGTCCCAGGGGAACTTCTCCAACACCTCCTTCGGGTCGGCGATCTTGTCCAGCTCGGCGACGACGGGCTTTATCTCCTGCATCGCGAAGTCGCGGGCCAGATTCTGAAGGGCAATCTGCTCCTCGGAAAACCGCAGGTCCACCACGATCCCACCCTCCTCGTCTTTTCAACAACGGGTAAACAAGGGGCCGACGGAAACCGCGCCTAGACTCCGAGGAAGCGGGCCTTGACCTCCTCGTTCTCCGACAACTCCGCGGGCGAGGAGGAGTGCACCACCCGCCCCCGGTTCAGGATGTGCACGTGATCGGAGAAGGTCAGCGCGAAATTCAGCTTCTGCTCCACCAGCAGGATCGAGAGCTCCCGCTCCTTCAACTTCAGAAGAATGTCCCCCAGCGCCCGAACAAGCAAGGGCGCGAGCCCTTCCGTCGGCTCGTCGAGGAGGAGGAGGCGCGGGTTCGTCATCAGGGCCCGGGCGAAGGAGAGCATCTGCTGCTCCCCGCCGCTGAGCTTGTTGCCCGTGTTGGCGAGGCGCTCCTTGAGGCGGGGGAAGAGCTCCAGGACGAGGTCCAGGCTCCAGGACTCCGCTTCCCGGCCCCCGCTGTCTTCTTTCGCGCCGAGCAGAAGGTTTTCCAGCACGGTCAGCGAACGGAAAATCCGCCGCCCCTGGGGGACGAGCGCCATCCCCAGGCCCACAATCTCGTGGGAGCGGAGACCGGTGACGTCCCGCCCCCAGCGGGCGGCCGGGCGAGGGGAGCCCCGGGCGCGGGGAGAGAAAGTGCGCGCGAAAAATAAAGTCCGTGCTATGATCGGCCCGGCCGGCCGGGAGGGGGCGTTGCGAGATCCTCCGGTCGCGGCCATATCCCTTTCCCCACCCCTAGGATCGCCGAGGGAGGAGACCGCCGTGACGGAGGATCTGATTCGCGGGCTGGAGGGCGTTCTGGCGGCCGAGACGGCGATCTGCGATCTCGACGGGGCGGGGGGCCGCCTCGCCTACTGCGGCTACGATGTGCCCGAGATGGTGCGCCGCGGGGTGACCTATGAGGAGACGGTTTATCTCCTGTGGCACGGCGAGCTGCCCGGCCGCGACCGCCTCAAGGAGTTCCGCGCCGCCCTCGCCGCCGAGCGGCGCCTCCCCCCCGAGGTGGTGCGCGCCATGCGCCTCACCCCGCCCGGCGCCGACCGCATGTCCGCCCTGGGGGCGGCGGTCGGGATGCTCGGCCTCTTCGACCCCGAGGCGGGGGAGGAGGGCATCGAGGCCGACCGGCGCAAGGCCTTGCGAATCACGGCGAAAATCCCAACCTGGGTCGCCGCCCAGGACCGCATCGCCGCCGGGCTCCGCCCCCTCCAGCCGCGCAAGGGGCTGGGCCACGCCGCGAACTTCCTCTACATGCTCTTCGGCGAGACGCCCGAGAAGGCCGACGCCCGGGCCTTGGAGGCCAGCCTCATCCTCTACGCCGAACACGAGATGAACGCCTCGACCTTCACGGCGCGGACGGTCTCCTCCACCCTCTCGGACGTCCACTCGGCCGTCTCGGCCGGGATCGGCGCCCTCAAGGGGCCCCTCCACGGCGGGGCGGGCCTCGCCGTCATGGAGACGCTCGAGGAGATCGGCGACCCCGCGCGGGTGGAGTCCTTCGTCGAGGAGGCTCTGGCCCGCAAGCGGCTCCTCATGGGGTTCGGCCACCGCGTCTACGGCCGCTCGGGGGACCCGCGCCAGTCCGTCCTGCGCGAGATGGCCGAGGAGGTCGGCCGCCGCAGGGGGCGGGCGCGCTGGTTCGAGATCGCCCGCAGCCTCGACCGCGCCGTCCAGAGCCGCAAGGGGGTGATCCCCAACGTGGACTTCTACTCGGCCCCCCTGTGGGACGCCCTCGGGATTTCCAAGAACCTGTTCGTGCCCGTCATCGCGGCCGCGCGCGTGGCGGGCTGGACGGCGAACATTCTCGAGCAGAAGAGCGACAACCGCCTCATCCGCCCCCGAGCGCGCTACACCGGCGCGGGCCGGCGACCCTACAAGACGCTGCGGAGCCGGGGCTAGCCGCGTGCCCAGCCTCGCCCAGAAGCTGATCGCCGACCACCTCGTCTCGGGCGCCGGCGCCGCGCCCGGAGAGGAGATCGAGATCCGCATCGATCAGGTCCTCCTCCAGGACGCCTCGGGCCCCATCGCCATCCTCCAGTTCGAGGCCATGGGACTGAAGCGGGTGAAGCAGAAGGTCGCGGTGATGTACGCCGACCACCAGACCCTCCAGGTCAACCCCCTCCACACCGAGGTCCACCGCTACCTCCTCGGCGCCTGCCGCCGGTTCGGAATCCACTTCTCCAAGCCCGGAAACGGGATCTGCCACAACGTCCACCTCGAGTGCTTCGCCGTTCCCGGGGAGAGCCTGCTCGGGGCGGACAGCCACACCCCCCAGGCCGGGGCGGTCGGGATGCTCGCCCTCGGCGCGGGGGGGATGGACGTGGCCCTCGCCATGGGCGGGGGGACCCTCGTCCTCCCCATGCCCGAGATCGTCGAGGTCCGCCTGACGGGCAAGCTCGGCCCCTGGCGCTCGGCGAAGGACGTCATCCTCGAGCTGCTCCGCAGGCTCTCCTCCCAGGGCGGCGTCGGAAAGCTCTTCGAGTACACCGGCCCGGGCGCCGCCGCCCTCTCCGTCCCCGAGCGCCACACCATCGCGAGCATGGGGACCGAGCTGGGCCTCACCGGCTCCCTCTTCCCGAGCGACGCGAAAACCCAGGAGTACTTCCGCCGGCTGAACCGCCCCGCCGACTGGCGCCCCCTGGCCGCGGATGCGGGCGCGCAGTACGACGAGCGGATCGACCTCGACCTCGCCGGGGTCGAGCCCCTCCTCGCCCTTCCCTCGAGCCCGGACAACGTGGTCCCCGTCGAGGAGGCGGCCGGGACGCCGATTGCGCAGGTCATCGTCGGGAGCTGCACGAACGGCTCCTTCACCGACCTCGCCGCCTTCGCCCAGGTGGTGCGCGGGCGGCGGGTGTCGGACGAGTTGGACGTCATCGCCTTCCCCGGCAGCCGGCAGGCCTTCGAGGAGCTGGCCCGTGAGGGCCATCTCGCCGACCTCCTCGCCGCCGGGGTGTGCGTCTCGGAGGCGACCTGCGGCTCCTGCCCCGGCTACGGGCACATCCCCGCCCCCGGGACGAAATCCCTGCGCACCTTCAACCGCAACTACCGGGGGCGCTCGGGCCTCGCCGAGGACGCCGTCTACATCTGCAGCCCCGAGACGGCGGCGGTCTCGGCCCTGCGCGGGGCCATCGCCGATCCCCGCGGGGAGGGCCCCCCGCCCGAGATCCTCCTCCCCCACCGCTTCGCCGCCGACGGGGCGGGCATCGCCCCCCCGGCCGAGGAGGGCGAGGAGGTGGAGGTTCCGCGCGGGCCCAACATCGTCCCCGTCTCGGTGGGGACCCCCTGGGAGGAGAGCTACGAGGGAGAGATCCTCATCACGCTCGGGGACAAGGTCTCGACCGACGACATCATCCCCGCCGGGGTCGAGTCCATCACCTTCCGCACGAACGTGCCCGCCTGCGCCGAGTTCATCTTCCGGCGGATCGACCCCGGCTTCGTCGAGCGCGCCCGGCGGGCGGGGGGCGGAATCATCGTCGGGGGAGAGGCCTACGGGCAAGGCTCGGCGCGCGAGCACGCCGCCATCGCCCCGATGCACCTGGGCGTGCGCGCCGTCCTGGCGAAGAGCTTCGCGCGCATCCACCGCGCCAACCTCATCAACTGGGGCATCCTCCCCCTCGTCTTCTCCGGCCCCGCCGGCGCGGAGGGCCTGGCGGCGGACCAGGGCCTGGTCGCGGGTCAGCGCCTCCGCCTGCCCGCCGTCACCCGGGAGCTTTCCTCCGGGCGCGTCAGCGTGGAGAATGTCGCGAGCGGGGCGCGGTTCGAGTGCCTCTGCCCCATGAGCGCGCGCGAGCAGGAGATCCTCCTCGCCGGCGGCGCCCTCGCCCGCCTCCAGGCGCGGGCAGGCCGGGGATGAAGGGAGCGGGCCAGCCATGATGCAGCGCAAGATTCCGGCCGTGTTCATGCGGGGGGGGACGAGCCGCGCCCTCCTCTTCCACGCCCGCGACCTCCCGGAGGAGGGCCGTCTGCGCGACGCCATCTTCCTGCGCGCCCTGGGCAGCCCGGACCCGAACGAGCGCCAGATCGACGGCATGGGCGGAGGGATCTCCTCCCTGAGCAAGGTGGCCGTCATCGGACCCCCCAGTCGCCCGGACGCCGATGTGGACTACACCTTCGGCCAGGTGAGCGTGGGGGAGGACCTCGTGGACTACTCGGGCAACTGCGGGAACATCTCGAGCGCCGTGGGGCCCTTCGCCGTGGACGAGGGCCTCGTCCCCGCCGGCGGCGGGGAGGCCGCCGTCCGCATCCACAACACGAACACGGGGAAGATCATCCTCTCCCGCTTCCCGGTGGAGGGGGGGCGCGCCGCCGTCGAGGGGAGCTACGCCATTCCCGGGGTGGCGGGCGAGGGGGCGCGCATCACCCTCGAGTTCCTCGACCCGGGCGGGGCGGCCACCGGGCGCCTGCTGCCGACAGGACGGCCGGTCGACACCTTCGAGATCGAGGGCCTCGGGACGATCGAGGCGAGCCTGGTGGACGCGACCAACCCGATGGTGTTCGTGCGCGCGAAGGACTTGGGGCTCTCGGGCGGGGAGGGGCCGGCCGCGATGGACGCGCGGACCTCCCTCATGGTGAACCTGGAGCAGATCCGCGCCGAGGCGGCCGTGCGCATGGGGCTGGCGCCGGACCGGCGGACGGCCTCGGAGAGCGTCCAGGCGGTCCCCAAGGCGGCGGTCGTCGCCCCGCCCGCCGACTACTACGACCTCAAGGGAGCGCTCGTGCCCGCCGCCGACTTCGACATCCTCAGCCGGGTCGTCTCCATGGGGAAGACCCACCGCGCCTACGCCCTCACGGCGGCGATGTGCCTTTCGGTGGCGGCCCGCGTGCCGGGAACCCTCGCCCACGAGGCGGCCCGCGCCGGAGAGGCCGACCTGCGGCTGGGCCACGCCTCCGGGGTGCAGGAGATCGAATCGCGCGTCTCGAGCGGCCCGGAGGGCCCGCGCGCCGAGAGGACCATCGTCTACCGCACGGCGCGCCGCCTCATGGAAGGCTCCGTCTTCGTCCCCGAGGGCGTCCTCGCCGGACATCCCTCCGCCTGACGCCATGGCCCGCACGCCCGCCCGCGACGCCCGCCCCCGCGCCTCCCTCCGCCGGGGGGAGAAGCTGGGCAAGTACAAGCTCCTCCGCCGGCTGGGCGAAGGGGGCTACGCCGACGTCTGGCGGGCCATGGACACGGTGGAGGGCGTTCCGGTGGCCCTCAAGCTGCCGCGCCGCCCCCCCGCCGACGCGCAGGTCCTCGCCGACTTCCACCGCGAGGCGCACATCCTCTCCCAGCTCGACCATCCCAACATCCTGCGCCTCAAGAACGCCGACATCATCTCGGGCCGCCTCGTCCTCGCCTACGACCTCGGCCTCGGGAGCCTCGATCATCGGATGGGGCGCCGCCACCGCACGGGGTGGGCGCTCGAGGTCGTCCGCCAGCTTCTCGAGGCCCTGGGCGCGGCCCACGAGAAGAAGATCATGCACCGGGACGTGAAGCCCGAGAACATCATCCTCTTCCCGGGGGATCGGGTGCGCCTCGGCGACTTCTGCATCGCCCGCCTGGCGAACGCCAAGCTCACCCAGGAGACGAGCTCGGGCACGCTCGGCTTCATGGCGCCCGAGCAGGCCTACGGGCGGCCCGCCCTCGCATCGGACGTCTTTGCGGCCGGGCTCGTCCTCCACCAGCTCCTGACGGGACAGCTCCCGCCCTGGCCCTTCGACTGGCCCTACCCCGGCCTGGAGACGCTGCGCCGCAAGGCGCCCCCCGAGATGATCACCGTCATCCGCCGGGCGACGGCCTTTCAGCAGCGGGCCCGCTACCCGGACGCCTCGCGCATGCTGGCCGCCTACAACTACGCCCTCTCGAAGTTCCGCCGCCTCGAGGCCCAGCGGAAGGCCCGGCGCTCGCGGAAGAGGCGGCGGGCGGGGGAATCCCCCCTGCGGTGGGAGCGGATCCGCCTCCGCGAGTTCGAGAAGCGGTTCCGCAAGCGCTACGGGCTCCACTTCTCCTGCCGAAAGTGCGGAAACCCGATCGGGGAGGCGATGCCCTTCTGCCCCTGGTGCGGGACGGACGACAACTCGCTGCGCAACACGACGGGCCACCCCGCCTATTGTTATTCCTGCGAGCGCGGGGTGCGGATGGAGTGGGACTACTGCCCCTGGTGCTACACGGGCCGCTTCGCGGACGCCGTGAACCGCCCCCACAGCGACGCGCGCTACACCCAGCGGTGCGCCAACCCCGCCTGCCCCGACCGGCGGATGATGCCCTTCATGCGCTACTGCCCCTGGTGCAAGACCAAGGTGAAGCGGCCGATCAAGTGCGAGGAGGGGGAGAAGCCCTGCCGCCACTGCCGCTGGCCCGTGCCGGCCGGCTTCTGGACCGTGTGCGCCTGGTGCGGGAAGGAAACCTCCTAGGGGGACGCGCCGGATCTTCCGCGCCCCTCCCCCGGGATTCACTCGAAGCGGAGAGCGAACGACAGGAGAAGACATGCCCAAGCCGCGAATCGCGGGAACCGAGCACTGGACCCGGAGCAGAAGCTTGATTCCCCCCCGCATGGGGGGATAGATTAGGGGGCGCCGCACCTCATCCCTCCGGGAACAATCGCCGTCCGGACTCCGGCCCCCCGGCGCGGGGACCCCGCGTCCCGGCGGCGGATAAAGACAACCGGGAGCCGCCCGGCGGCCGCTCCCCTCGGATTTCACCGGACACGCGCTAAGGAGAGAGGATGGACACCCAGGACTGGTATTCCGTCGACGAGTTCGCCCCGGGGAGCTACATCATCACCGAGGCCGGCCGCTACAAGATGTTCCTCTTCACCGGGAACGACAAGGCCGTCGCCATGGACGGGGGGGTCGGGGTCGGCAACCTGCGCAAGCTGTGCGAGAGCATCACCGACCTTCCGATCGACTTCATCCTCACCCACACCCACTGGGACCACGTGGGCTGCGCCCACCTGTGGGACAAGGTCGGCGTCCACCCGAAAGGGAAGGACAACCTCGCGGCGGATCACTCGCCCCGGACCCAGGGCTTCGCCAAAACCTACGATCAGCCCTTCCCCGCCTGGTTCGACGCCTCCGCCTACACCATCCCGGCGGCCACCTTCGGCTGGACGCTTCAGGAGGGGGACTCCTTCGACCTGGGCGGGCGCCGCTTCCGCATCTACGACACCCCGGGCCACTCGCCCTGCAGCATCTCGCTCCTGGACGAAAGGGAGGGGGTCCTCGTCACGGGCGATCTCATCAAGCCCAACTCCCCCCTCTTCCTCCAGGTTCCCACGGCCGTCCTCTCCGACTACGCCCCTTCGCTCCGCAAGCTCGAGGCCTTCGCCGGCGAGGTGAAGTGGATCCTCTCCGGGCACACCGATCCCTTCGACGATCCCTCCATCATCGGCGAGATGGCGGCCTTCATGGAGGACATCGAGTCGGGCAAGCTCGATCCCCCCAAGAAGGTGGACGGCGGGAACTGGGGCGAGGTGGACGAATACACGGCGGACCGCTTCAGCGTGTGGATTCAGGATCACGCCCGAAAATAGCCCCCGGGTCCATCCGCGCGGCGCGGCTTTCGGGGAGGGCGGAAGAGCATGAACGCCTCCGACATCATCTGGCGGCCCGACGAGGATCTTCTTCAGAACAGCCACATCGCCCGGTTCATGAAGAAGATGGGATTCACCGACCACCGGAAATTCCTCGCCTGGTCGGTCGAGGAGCACGCCCGCTTCTGGGAAGCCGTCATCGAGGACATGGGGCTCGCCTGGTACAAGCCCTACGACCGCCTCCTCGACATGAGCGAGGGCTTCCCCTGGGCGAAGTGGTTCCTGGGCGGCGAGACCAACATCGTCCTCAACTGCATCGACCGCCACCTCGACGGCCCCGCCCGGGACCGCACCGCCCTCATCTGGGAGGGGGACGACGGCGCCGTCCGCCGCCACACCTTCGCCGAGCTCTCGGCCGAGGTGAGCCGGCTGGCCAACGCCATGCGCGCCATGGGGATGAAGCCGGGGGACACGGCCGGCGTCTTCATGCCCCTCATCCCCGAGGCGGCCATCGCCATGTACGCCTGCCTCAAGATCGGGGTGGCGATGATCCCCGTCTTCTCGGGCTTCGGCCCCCAGGGGCTGGCCGAGCGGCTCGCCCACGCGAAGGCGCGCATCCTCTTCACGGCGAACGGGGCGCTGCGCCGCGGAAAGGTGACGCCGCTCAAATCCACGGTGGACGCGGCCCTCGCGATAGGCACGGCGGTGGAGAAGGTCGTCGTCGTCGAGCGCGCCGACGTCGAAGTCCCCATGACGGAGGGCCGGGACACCACCTGGTCCGAATTCATCTCGGGCCAACCCGCCGAGGCCGAGACCGAGCGCCTCGGCTCCGACGCCGTCTCCCTCATCCTCTACACCTCGGGCACGACGGGAAAGCCCAA
>JAZGDQ010000374.1:0-3209 GCA_036477985.1 bacterium | reverse complement strand
CCACCAGGACGGCCGTCCCCGTGCGCTCGAAGGTCTCTTGAAGGCGGAGCGCCTCGTCCAGATCGAGGGTGAGGGGCTTTTCGATCATGACCGGGAGCCCGGCCGCGGCGGCCGCCCCGGCCATCTCGGCGTGGAGGCCGGGCGGGGTGGCCAGGATGAGGCCGTCGAGGTCCTCCGCCCCGGCCAGCTCGCGCCAGTCCCCCGTCACCCGGCAGCCGGGCCCGGCGAGCTTCGGGCTCTCCGGGTTCGCGCTGCACAGGCGCGCCAGCTCGACCCCCGCCATCGATTTCAGGGTGCGGATGTAGGCCCGCCCCCAGCGTCCGGCGCCGATCAGGCCCAGGCGCAGGGGCGCCCCCCGGCGCAGGGGCGCCTCCCGGCGCGGGGACGCCTCCCGGCGCGGGCGCTCCTCACTCACCGGAGTAGGCGCCCTCGGCCCAGGCGAAGAAGCGGCGCAGCCCCTCGTCGAGCGCGATTGAGGGCTCGAAGTTCAGGTGGCGCCGGGCCTTGGTGATGTCGGGACAGCGGCGGTTGGGCTCGTCCGGCGGGTAGCTGTCGGGGTAGTCGATCCGGTTCACCTCGACCTTGCGCCCGAGGACGCCCTCGATGTGCGCCACCAGGTCGAGCATCGAGATCTC
The DNA here is from genome assembly GCA_036477985.1 of bacterium. Lineage (GTDB taxonomy): Bacteria > UBA8248 > UBA8248 > UBA8248 > UBA8248 > JAZGDQ01. The sequence continues at coordinate 2,574 of JAZGDQ010000374.1, read as the reverse complement.
GGGCTGGGGGTTCCCGATGTTGTAGGCCTCCCCGGGCGTTCCCTCCACGAGCACCTTGAGGAACCCCGTGATGGCGTCGGTGATGTAGCAAAACGTGCGGGTCTGCCGGCCCGTGCCGTATACGTTCACCGGATGGCCCCCGATGATCCGGTTCGCGAAATTGGGGAGCACGCGGTAGTCGCGCTCCCCCATTCCCGGCCCGTAGACGTTGAAGGGGCGCACGATGCAGCCCGAGACGCCGAAGTGCTCATGGTAGATTCGGGTGAAGGTCTCGCCCAGGCGCTTGCTCTCGTCGTAGCACGCCCGGGGGCCGAGGGGGGAGACGTTCCCGCGGTAGCTCTCGGGCGTGGGGACGTAGCGCGGGTCGGGGTCGCCGTAGATCTCGCTCGAGCTGAAGAAGAGGAACTTCGCGTTCTTCTCCCGCGCCAGGTCCAGCATGTTCCGGGCGCCGTGGACGGCCGCCTCGAGCGTTTCGATCGGGTACTTCCGGTAGTAGAAGGGGCTGGCGATTCCGGCCGCGTGAATGAGAAAGTCCACCGGCCCCTCCCAGGAGAAGGGCTCGATGACGTCGTGGCGGATGAAGGTGTAGGGGGTCGTCTCCGGAACGACCGCGCCCGTCTCCCCGGCGGTGATCAGGTTGTCGAGCACGATCAGCTGGCAGGGCGCCTCGAGAATCCCCTCGTTCAGGTGCATGAAGAGGGCGGTGAAATAGCGGCCGAGGAAGCCGTGCCCCCCGCTCACGAGAATGGTCTTCCCGCTGAAGGCGCGGGCGGTCTTGCCCAGGTTCCGGGCGGTCTCCTCGATGTCGCTTTCGAGATAAAAGCTTGCCAAGGCTCAGACCACCCGAAGTTCGGGCAGGGGGACGATGAACCGCCCCCCGGCCTCACAAAAGGATTTGTGCCGGGCGATGATGGACTCGGCGAAATTCCACGCGAGCACCAGCAGGTAGTCCGGCCGGCGCTCAGAGATGGCCGACGAGGGCAGCACCGGGATGTGGCGCCCGGGCGTGTAGAGGCCCTGCTTGAGCGGACTGTCGTCGACGATGAAGTCGAGCGCCTCGGGGCCCAGCCCGAAATGGTGCATCAGCGTCGTCGCCTTGGCCGGCGCCCCGAAGCCGGCGATCATCTTGCCCTCCTCCTTGAGCCGCCGCAACAGGGCGCCCAGCTCCTCCCGCCGCCGATCGATCCGCTCGGCGAACTCGTGGAAGGTCTCGGGGCGGTCCAGGCCGAGCGCGCCCTCGTGCGCGATCATCTCCCCGACCGAGGGGGCCTCCGCGCGCGGGCCGCCGGCGAGCTGGGCCGCCCCGCGCAGCGAGCCCCCGTGGGCGTCCACCCGCTCCGCCCCGAAGAGCGCCAACCCGTTTCGCTCGAAGAAGGGGCGCAGGGGGCCGACAGCGTGATAGGCCAGATGCTCGTGATAGATGGTGTCGAAGAGGAGATGTTCGTACACGTCGGCCAGGTAGGACACCTCGAAGACGAACACGCCCTCGGGCGCGAGGAGGCCGCGCACGCCCCGGGCGATGCCCGCGAGGTCGTCGGCGTGGGCGAAGACGTTGTTCGCGGCGACCAGGGCCGCCTCGCCGCGCTCGGCCCGCAGCCGGGCCGCCAGCTCGGGCGTGAAGAACTCCGGGATGGTCTCGATGCCCGCCGCGCTCGCCCGCCCGGCGATCTCCCGGGCGGGGTCCACGCCCAGGGTCCGCATCCCCGCCTCCTGGAAAAACCGCAGGAAGGTTCCGTCGTTGCTCCCGATCTCGAGGACGAGGTCGCCGGGCCGCAGCCCGTAGCGGGCGATCGCCTCCTCGGCGTAGCGGCGGAAGTGATCGACGAAAACGGGCGAGGTGCCCGAAACGTATAGATAGTTCTCGAACAGGGCGCCGGGGTCGAGGACATCGAGGAGCTGGAGATGGCCGCAGTCCCGGCAGAGGTGGAGGTCGAGGGGAAAGCGCTCCTGCGCCTCGCCGCGCTGCGCCTCGGTCACGAAGGCGTTGGCCGGCGGGGTGGGGGCGAGCGAGAAGACCCGCTCGAGGCGGCGGCCCTCGCACAGGCGGCAGGTGTCGCGCCGGCGCAGGGCGATGGTCGCCGTGGGTTTCATCTGGCGGCCCTTAGATCAGGCGGGTGCGAACGAGGTCCGATTCGTAGGATTCGTGATCGCGCGGATTGCGCGAGAGCGTGAGGAACACGGCGTCCTCGGGGAACTTCATGGCGTGCTCCACCATGGGCGGGGTGAAAAACACCTGGCCCTTTCGGACGAGTTGGCATTCGGGCTCGGCGCCGCTCCCGACCGGCCGGTGATAGTACTCGATGGAGCCCGAGAGGACGTAACAATAGTGCCAGTCCGACTTGTGGTAGTGGTTGGCGCGGACGGCCCCTTTTTTCGATTCGATCAGAACGGCGGTGCGCATCGGCGCATCCACCAGGTTTTGGATCACCCCACGCTCGTCGACGAAGGGCTCCTCGAGCAGAACGATGACCTCCTTGGGCCAAGTGTCTTCTTGTTCCTCGTGCGCTTCGGTCATGGATTCCTCGAACGTTGGGGATCCGCGCTTTCCTCCCGCCCGCCCCGGGGATCGGGCCC
>JAZGDQ010000373.1:0-6330 GCA_036477985.1 bacterium | reverse complement strand
TTTGTCGGGTGAGGCGCGCCCTTGGGGGCGGGCCGGGAGCTGGGGGATGATCTCTAGCACGGCGGCGCGGGCGGCTCAACGAGTGAGGGGGAAGGGGGGGGTATTCCTCCCCGCGGGGGGCTGATATACTGGGGCCGCATCTCAGACCGACGTCCGGCAGGGCCGCCGGCCGGGTGTTGCCCCCCCCTCGGCGCCCCCGGACCCTGTGCGAATCCGATCCCGCCTGCGGCGCCCCGCGCGCGGCGTTTCCTCCAGGAGGCCCCATGCCCGAGCTCAGCTACATCGGAAAGAGCGTTCCCCGGGTGGACGCGCCCGAGAAAGTGACCGGCCGCGCCGTCTACACCCTCGACCTCCTCCTCCCCCGGATGATTTTCGGGAAGCTCAAGGCGAGACCGCTCCCCCACGCGCGAATCAAGAACATCGACACGAGCCGGGCCGAGCGGCATCCCGGCGTGCGCCTCGTCCTCACCTCGAAGGACATCCCCGAGTCGGTGAAGTGGGGCGTCGTTCCCGTGCGCTACGATCAGACCCCCCTCGCGGTGGACAAGGTGCGCTTCGTCGGCGAGTCCGTCGCCGCCGTCGTGGCCGCTTCCGAGGAGGCGGCCGAGGAGGCCATTGAGCTGATCGATGTGGACTACGAGGATCTTCCCGCCGTCTTCGACCCCTTCGAGGCGATGCAGGAGGGCGCGCCCGTCATCCACGAGGACCGGCCGAACAACATCGCCTTCACCAAGCACATGGAGTTCGGCGAGGTGGACAAGGCATTCGAGACGGCCCACCACGTGAGCGAGATCTCCACCGCCTCCTCCCGCCAGGCCCACTGCTGCTTCGAGACCCACGTCTCCATCGCCGAGTGGTCTGCCGACGGCTACCTCACCGTCTACAACTCCACCCAATGCCCGAGCCTGTCCAGCCAGTATTTCTCCAAGATCCTCAAGATCCCCGAGGCCAACATCCGGGTGATCACGAACTACATCGGGGGCGGCTTCGGCGGCAAGGCGACGAGCAAGTTCAACATCGACTTCCTCTCCATCATCGCCGCCAAGAAGCTCGGCCGGCCCGTCAAGTTCTACTACAACCGTGAGGAGGAGTTCCTCCTCGGCACCTTCCGCACGAACCAGTTCCACACCACCCGCATCGCGACCGACAAGGAGGGCCTCCTCCTCGCCCGCGAGGTCAAGATGGTGGTGGACAACGGCGCCTATTCGGACTACGGGCCCGTCGTCGGCGGCATCACCGCCCACATGGGCGGCAGCCTCTACAACTTCCAGGCCTACCGCCACCACGCCGATGTCGTGTACACGAACCAGGTCTACGGCGGGGCGATGCGCGGGGTGGGGAACGGGGGCTACTCCTTCGGCACCGAGGTGGCGATGGATCACCACGCCCGCGAGATCGGGATGGACCCGGCCGAGTTCCGGCGCAAGAACCTGGTGACGAAGGGGACGACCACCATCATCGGCGCCCGGATCACGAGCTGCGGCGCGATCGAGTGCGTCGACGAGGCCGTCAAGCGCGTCGCCTGGGAGGAGGAGCGCCCCGCCTCGAACGGGAAGCGGCGCGGCCTCGGCCTCAGCGTCTCGGTCCACTTCACCGGCGCGCGCGCCATGGGCCCGGAGACGGCGGGCGCCTTCATCAAGATGAACAAGGACGGCACGGTCCAGGTCCTCTCGGGCACCATCGAGATGGGGAACGGCTCGAACACCACGCTCTCGCAGATCTGCGCCGAGAGCCTGGGCGTCCGCGTCGAGGACGTGCGCATCATCAACGGCGACACGGCGGTGAACCCCTACGGCTGGGGCGTGCGCGGGAGCCGAACGACCACCATCGACGGACAGGCCACCCGCCTCGCCGCCCTCGACGCGCGCGATAAGCTCTTCCGGGGAGCGGCCCAGCTCCTCGAGTGCGACCCCGAGGACCTGGACGCGCGCCAGGGGAAGATCTTCGTCAAGAGCGCGCCCGATCGGGAGGTGAGCCACGCCGAGGCCTACATGAAGCTCTACGACAAGGAGGGGAGCGAGGCCGTCTACGCCTCCTCCTACTACGACTCGCCCAGCGAGACGCCCGATCCGGTGACGGGCTACGGCAACTGGTCGGCCGCCTACGCCTTCGGGGCCAAGGTGGTCGAGGTGGAGGTGGACACCGAGACCGGGGCCGTCGACGTGCTGCGAATCGTGAGCGCCAACGACGTGGGCACGGTGGTGAACCCGGCCGGGGCGGTGGGCCAGATCGAGGGCGGCGCCCTCATGGGGTTGGGCTACGCCATGACGGAGGATTTCCAGGTGGAGGACGGCCAGCCCGTCAACCCGAACTGGCTCGACTACAAGCTGCCCACCACCCAGGACGTGCCCAAGCTCGAGACCGTTCTCGTCGAGACCGAGAATCCGAGCGGGCCCTACGGGGCCAAGGGGCTGGGCGAGATGGCCCAGCTCGGCACCTCGGCGGCCATCGCCAACGCCGTCTTCGACGCCGTCGGGGTGCGGATCACCGATCTCCCCATCACCCCGGAGAAGGTGCTCAACGGGCTGAACGAGAAGAAAGCGGGCGGGGCCTGAGGCCTGCGGGGCCTGAGGCCCGCCGCGGCCCGAGACGCCGGCCGCGCGATGGAAACGCCGGAAATTTCGCGGATAAGGAGGTGATCCTTGGCTTTTAAGCACATTCCCGTCGAGAGCGTGAAGGAAGCGCTCGCGGCGATGAAGGAGCACGGCGAGGAGGGGAAGATCTACGCCGGCGGCGTGGCCCTCTCCATCCTGATGAAGTCGAAGATCTTCGAGCCCGAGGCGCTCATCGACATCGCCGGCGTGGGCGAGCTGGATTTCATCGAGGAAACCGCCGGCGGCGGCCTCCGCATCGGGGCGCGCACGACCCACCGCACCATCGAGACCTCCCCCCTCGTCGCCGCGCGCTTCCCCCTCCTGGCCGAGGTCTTCCACAACGTGGCCACCGTGCGCATCCGCAATCAGGGGACGATCGGCGGGAACATCTGCTTCGCCGAGCCCGCCTCGGATCCCCCCGCCGCCCTCCTCGCGCTGGAGGCGCGGATGCGGGCCAGGAAGACGGATGGGAGCGAGCGCGTCATCCCCGCCGCCGAGTTCTGGACCGACTACTACGAGTGCGCCCTCGGGCCGGACGAGCTCCTCACCGAGATCGAGATCGATCCCCTCCCCGACGGGTTCCGGACGGCCTGCACCCGCTTCACCACGCGCTCGAAGGAGGACAAGCCCTGCATCTCGATCTCGGCGGCGGTGGCCGTCGAGGCGGACGGCCTCACCTGCCGGGAGGCGCGGATCGGGCTTGGCGGGGTGGAGGCGGTCTTCCGGCGCCTGGGAGCGGCCGAGGCCGGCCTCGCCGGAAAGGAGCTGCGGGGAGAGGTGATCGACGAGGTCTTGGCCGGCGCCCTGGAGGATCTCGATCCGCTGACCGACATCCGCGCGAGCGACGCCTACCGGCGGCAGGTGACGCCCGTCTTCATCCGCCGCACGCTGGAGAAGGCGCTGGCCTAGGCGAGAGCGAGGGCGCCCGCCGCGAAGGGGGCGCATGAAGGGGAGGGGGCTTCCACGAGCGGGAGCCCCCTATTCTTTCGCCTGTCTCCAGCGTGGGAGGCGCTGCGGGGGTGCGAGCGGGCGGGCGCGTTTCAGGGAGAGGGCGCGGCCTCCGCCTCCCCGGTCTCGGCGAGGTAGTCGCGCTCGAGGCGGCGGAGCGCTTCGAGGGTCCGCTCGGCCGCCCGCTCGCGGGCCTCCCGGCCCCGCCCCCCCTCGGGGGGAATCGGGTCCCCCACGCGGATGGCGAGCCAGGTGCTGTCCGCGAGGGCGTGGCCCCAGTCCCATAGAGTGTTCGAGCCCGAGATGTAGACCGGCAGGATGGCGGCGCCGCTCATGGTGGCGAGGGTGCCGATGCCCCCCTTGAATCCCTGCTCCCCCAGCGAGTTGACGATCCCCCCCTCGGGGAAGATGACGACAGTCTGGCCCGCCCGCAAAAGCTTCATCGCCGTGCGGAAGGTGCTCCCCCGGGCGTTCTCCCGGTTGACGGGAAAGGCGCCCAGCGAGGTGATGAGGGCGGCGTTGAGGGAATTCTCGAAGAGGTCGTGCTTGGCCATGTAGTAGAGCGGCCGGGAGATGAAGGCGCCCAGGATGACCGGGTCGGAGTAGCTGCGGTGGGTGCTGGCGATGATGAGGGGCCCCTCTTTCGGGGTCTTCTCGATTCCCCGCACGTCGGGCCCGCCGTAGAAGAGCCAGAGCAGGCCCCGCACGAAGGACTTGAACCAGGCGGGCTGCCAGCAGGGGGGAAGTTCCTGGGGTTTCTTCTCTTCCATCGGAGTCGTTTCCCTCACTCGTAGAGTTCGGCCACCTCCACCCGCCTTCCCTCGCGGGAGGAAAGGGCGGTGGCCTCCAGGACCGCGCTGGCGCGAAGGCCGGCCGCGCCGTCCACCTCGGGGGCCCGCCCCTCGCGGACGGCGGCGGCGAAGTCGGCCAGCGCCGGGCGCAGCGGGGCCGTGACCGGGTCGCCCGCCACCGGGAAATGGGCGATCTCGGCCTCCTCCACCCCTTTTTTCTGCAGGGTCAGCCGCGTCCCCTCCGCCTCGGCGAAGGCGTTCGCCTCGGTCCCGAAGATGCGGACGGCGTAGACCTTGGGCGTGAGCATGTTCGTGCCGAGGTAGCCCTGGGCGCCCGACTCGAATTCGAGGAGGACGGCGGTCACGTCGTCGAGCCGGGTGCGGGAGTCGATCGAGCGGCTCGCGGCGAAGACGCTCTTCACCGGGCCGAGGAGGTGCTGGAGAGTGTCGGCGTGGTGGATTCCCAGGCCCGTCATGGAGCCGGCCGGGCTCTCCTCGGGGGAGGCGCGCCAGCTCTCGAGGTCGATGTTGTAGGCGAAGCCGTAGGAGAAGTTCGCCTCGGCCTGAACGGCGCGGCCCAGGTCGCCCGCCTCGATGAGGCGCTTCAACTCCCGGAGGGCGGGCTGGAAGCGGCGCTGGTGGCCCACCGCGAGGCGCACGCCCGCGCGCTCGCAGGCGGCGATCGCCCGCTGGCCCTCGCGGACGCGGAGGACGAAGGGCTTCTCCACGAGGATGTGCTTGCCCGCCGAGGCGGCCTCCTCGACCATGGCGGGGTGGGTGGAGTGGGGGGTGGCGATGAGGAGGGCCTCGATCCCCTCGTCGCGGAGAACGGCCTCCCAGCTCTCCATGGCCCGGCAGCCGTGGGCGGCCGCGAAGGCCTCGCGCGTCTCCTTCGTGCGGGCGAAGCAGGCGGCGAGATCGATTCCCCCGACCTCCTTCGCCGCCCGGGCGTGCTCGCCGCCCCACCAGCCCAGGCCGACGATGCAGGCGCGGACTGGAGCTCCTTCCATTCTCGAACTCCTCCTTCGGGAAATTTCCGTCTCCGGTCCGGACCCCGATTCTTTCAGCGTTTCGGCTTCCCCGCAACCGATGCGGCGGCGTTTCCCTTCCCCCCCTGGAAGGTGTCCAAGGCGCGGCCGAAGGCCGCGATCACGTCCTCGGCGGTGATGATTCCGAGCAGGCGGGTCGGGTCCTCGCGGCTGACGACGGGCAGGCGCGAGATGCGCCGCGAGCCGAGCTTGGCCATCACCGAGTCGAGCGACTGATCGGGGTGGGCGTGGAGGATGTACTCGCGCGTGGCGATCGCGATGAGCGGGTCCTCCTCCCGGCCGGCGGCCTGGGCCTGGGTGAAGTCGTATTGGCTCGCCATGCCGCGCAGCCGCCCGCCCTCGTCCACGACGGGATAGCCGGTGTAGGGGAGGTCCCGGATGCGCGCGAGCGCCTCGCGGACGGAGATCCCCTCGGGCAGGGTGACGGTGTCGCGCACCATGGCGTCGGCGACGTGGATGTCGTGGAGCAGGTGGTCGGTCTCATGGTCGGGCAGGGCGATGCCGTCCTGGGCCGAGAGGGCGCTGTAGATGGGGCGCGGGTGCCAGTATTTCGAGAGTCCGTAGGCGACGGTGTTCGCCGCCATGAGGGCGAGGATGATGTTGTAGTCCTGGGTGAGTTCGAAAATGATGAGGACCGAGGTCATGGGGGCCCGGATGACGGCGGCGAAGGCGGCCCCCATCCCCACGAGGGCGAAGCCGCCGGGCTGGGTGACGAGGCCGGGGAAGAAGATGCCCGAGATGGCGGCGACGAGGCCGCCCGCCATGGCGCCCATAAAGAGGGTGGGGGCGAAGATTCCGCCCGAGGAGCCCGTCCCGTAGGAGACGAGGGTGGCGATGAGCTTCAGGACGAGCAGGGCGGCGAGGAGCCACAGGCCGTAGCGGGCTGTCAGGGCCTTGTTCACCGCGGGATAGCCCACCCCCAGGACCTCGGGGCGCCAGATGGCGATG
>JAZGDQ010000372.1:0-2214 GCA_036477985.1 bacterium | reverse complement strand
CACTCGCGCACGAGGGAGGTGATGCTCTCGGCGTAGGGCTCGCGCGTGGCGGCGAGGGCGATGCCCAGGGCGTCGAGGAGGTGGAGCTTGGCCTTCTCGATCACCCGGGCCGGGATCTCCTCGAACGGGAGCGCCGCGGCGAAGGCGGCGAGACGGTCGCTCAGCGTCTCCATGGCGGCCTCCTGTCCGGTGAAAGAGGGAATGGCATCTATCCGCCCGCTTTAGACGTGCGCTCGCCACCTGCAGCGCGCCCCGCGGCGGAGAGCCGCTCCATCAGGGGGGCGAGGGAGGGGAGGTCCTCGATTCGGGCGGCGCTCTCGACCGCGAAGGCGGCGAGCGCGCGGGTGCAGCCCAACGTTTCGCCCATGGACTCCTCGCAGGTGGAGGCGGCCCTCCAGCCATCCTATCCTATTCGTGCGGCAGGTATTCGGTCTCGATCCGGTGGTAGTCGTCGTAGCCGATCAGCTCGTAGAGCTCCTCGCGGGTCATCATCCGATCGAGGAAGGGGCGCTGGGTCCCCTCGGCGCGGAGGACGCCGAGGAACTCCTGGCCCGCCTTGAGCATGACCCGCATGATGCTGGCCGGGAAGATGACGAAGCGGTAGCCCATTTGGGCGAACTCCTCGGCGCCGAGGTAGGGGGTCTTCCCGAATTCGGTCATGTTGGCGAGGAGGGGGCCCGGGCAGCGGCGGGCGAACTCGGCGAACTCCTCGGGCGTCTCGAGGGCCTCGATGAAGATGAGGTCCGCCCCGGCCTCGCGCGCCTCGCAACCGCGGGCGACGGCCTCCTCCATCCCGTGGGTGGCCCGGGCGTCGGTGCGGGCCATGATGGCGAGGGCCGGGTCGCGCCGGTGATCGGCGGCGGCGCGGATCTTCCCCATGAACTCGGCGCGCTCGACCACTTCTTTTCCCGAAATGTGGCCGCACCGCTTGGGGGAGATTTGATCTTCGAGCTGGATGCAGGCGGCGCCGGCGCGCTCGAGGTCGGCCACCGTGCGCACGACGTTGACGGCGTTTCCGTAGCCGGTGTCGGCGTCCACGATGAGGGGGAGGGAGACGGCGTCGGCCATGTAGCGGGCGCTCATGACGACCTCCGAGGCCGTGGCGAGGCCGTTGTCGGGGAGCCCGGTGAGGGCGTTTACCGTTCCCGCGCCCGTCATGTAGACGGCCTCGAAGCCGCCCGCCTCGATGAGACGGGCGGTGAGGGCGTCGTGGGCGCCGGGGACGACGGTGATTCCGGGCCGCTCGATCAGTTCGCGGAAGCGCTCTCGCCGGGGGTCGGGCATCGGATTCGGCTCTCCTCGGTGCGGGCCGGGGCGATTTGGCCGCCCCCCCGGGGGAAATCGGGGCTCCCGCCGGGGAAAGGGGCCGTCAAAATCGGGTTTGCATGGGGCGGGCGCAGAGATTATGATAATCCCATACAGATTTTCATTCCCGCGAAGGGATCATATCCGGCGGAGGGATGTGCCTTCAACCGCGGGAATGCCGAGCCATTTCGGGAATGCCGGGAAGCGCTCCCGTGCGGAGGGTGATTTTTCGAACCGCCCTCCCCGGGAAATGGTATAGTAGAGTCCGGACTCAAAAGGAGAAACCGGAGTTTTCGAGCGGGCCTCCCCGCGAGGTAGAGGCTTGACCTTTTGCATGATTTTCGGAAATATGCATTTTCCCAAATCGGAGGAGTGGAAATCCATGAAGAATCTTCGGGGTTGGATGTACAGCGGGGTGGCCGTCGCCGCTTTGGGCCTGCTGGCGGGCTGCGCGGAGACGGGAAAAATGGCCAAGAAGCCGGGGAGCCCGGCGGTGGCCGCCCGCCGGAAGCTGATGCTCAAAGGCAACCTCCCATCCTTCATTAAGATAAAGAAGGCCCTTAAGGCCGGAGACGCCAAGGCCGCCGCCGCCGCCGCGAGAGTAATTATCGCGACGGCAAAGAAGATTCCGGGCGCCTTCGCCAAGAAAGATCTGCGCGGCAATACCCTCGCCAAGGCGAAGATCTGGGCCCAGAAAACCGAGTTCGATCAGTACGCCGCCAATCTGAAACTTTCGGCCGAGATCTTCCTCCTCGCGGCCGAGGGCGGCGACAAGACGGGCATGAAGAACGGGTCCAAGACCATTATCAACGCCTGCAACAAGTGCCACGGGGCCTACCGGAAGAAAAGAGGCCCCAAAAAGGTCGGCGTCGGCGGGGCGGGGGCCCGCGTCAAGGCCTCCGGGGCGAT
>JAZGDQ010000371.1:0-3583 GCA_036477985.1 bacterium | reverse complement strand
CTCCATCCTTCTGCGCGACCCGTTCCATCTGAGCGAAACGATCCTCGTCGTCTCGATGTCGGCCGTCCCCGTCCTCCAGCGCCTGGACGGGCGCCACACCCTGGAGCAGATCAGCGAGGAGTTTAAGAAAGAGCACGGGGTGGACGTTTCGGTGGAGAACATCCGCACCCTGGTCGAGCACCTCGAATCGGCCCGCTTCCTCGAGGGGGAGTCGTTCGAGACCTGGCGCCGGGGTGTGAAGAAGGCCTTCCTGGAGTCGCCCACGAGGCCGAGCTTCCTGGCGGGCAGAAGCTATGAGGAGGATCCCGCCGCCCTGCGCAAGCAGCTCGAGGGGCTCTTCACCCACCCGGAGGGCCCGGGCCTCCCCTCCCCGAACGGCGCGGACGGCGCCCCGCCCCTTAGGGGCGCGGTGGTCCCCCATATCGACTTTCAGCGGGGCGGGACCACCTTCGCCTGGACCTACCGGGCCGTCGCCGAGCACCCCGCGGCCGACACCTACGTCGTCCTGGGCACGATCCACGCCCCCACCGAGGGGACCTACACCCTCTCGCGCAAGGCGTTCGAGACCCCCCTCGGCGCTCAGGAGGTGGACGTCGGCTTCGTGGACGCCCTCGCCCGGCGCGCGCCCGGCGATCTGTTCCGCGACGAGTTCGCCCAGCGTTGCGAGCACTCCATCGAGTTCCAGGCGGTGTTCCTCCGGCACCTCTTCGGCGGGAAGCGCGAGGTGAAGTTCGTCCCGCTCCTGGTGGGCTCGTTCGGCAAGATGGTCATGGCCGGGAAATCGCCGGCCGGGTCCGAGGAGGTCGAGGGATTCACCGCGGCGCTGCGAGAGACCATCTCCGAGTGGGAGGCGGCGGGGCGGAAGGTCTGCCTCCTCGCCAGCGTGGATCTCGCCCACGTGGGTCCCCGGTTCGGGGACCCCGACCCGGTGGACGAGGCCCGGCTCGAGGCCGTCCGGCGGGAGGACACCGCCTCCCTCGAGGCCGTCTGCCGCGGGGACGCCGAGGCGTTCTACTGGAGCGTGGCCCGCGACGGCGACCAGCGGAAGGTGTGCGGGCTCGCCCCCATCTACACCCTCCTGCGGGTCCTGGAGGGGTGCAAGGGAGAGGTGCTGCGCTACTCCCAGTGGCCCGACCCGAACGGGACGGTGACGTTCTGCAGCATGGCCATTCGCTGAGGGGGCGCGCGCCCGGCGGCCTCCCCCTCCAGATTTTGAAACCAGGCTCGCACCGGAAGTTCCTTCGAAAGGAGAGTGGTTGTGCTCTATATCAACGAGTCCGAAGTGAAAAGCCTCATCGACATGCCCGACGTGATGGAACAGGTCGATCGCGCCTTCAAGGCGCAGGGCGCCAACCAGGCCCCGAACCAGCCGCGCCGGCGGATCCTCATGCCCAAGGGAACGCTCCACGTCATGTCGGGCGGGCTCATCGACCAGGGCTACATCGGCGTCAAGGCCTACGCCACCTTTCCGGGAATCGGGGTGCGCTTCACCGTCCTGCTCTGGGACTCGAACACGGCCGAGTTGCTCGCCCTGATGGAGTCGAACATCATGGGCCAGATGCGCACGGGGGCGGCGAGCGGCGTCGCGGCCCGCTACATGGCCCGCGAGAACGCCGAGGTGGCCGGGATCATCGGCTCCGGCTGGCAGGGGCGCGCCCAGCTCGAGGCGCTCTGCTGCGCCCGCGCCCTCAAAACGGTGCGGATCTACAGCCGCAGCGCCGAGAAGCGCGAGAAGTTCGTCTCGGTGATGCAGGACAAGGTGGAGGCCGAGCTCGTCCCGGTCGCCAGCTCCGCCGAGGCCGTCCGGGGGGCGGACATCGTCTGCACCATCACGAGCGCGCGCGAGCCCGTTTTCGACGGCACGGACCTGGAGGAGGGCGTCACCGTCATCGCCGCCGGCTCGAACCGCGCGACGAACCGGGAGATTGACGATGAGACGGTCCGCCGGGCCGCCGCGGGGCGAATCGTGACTGACAGCCTCGAGGGCGCCCAGTTCGAGAGCGGGGACCTGATCGGGGCCGTGCAGGGGCGGGCGATCACCTGGGGCCAGGTGGTCGAGCTGGGCCTCATCGCCTCGGGCGCCATGCCGGGCCGGGGCTCGGAGGAGGAGACCAACCTGTTCGTGAGCCAGGGGGTGGCCATCGAGGACGTGGCCATCGCCGCCGAGGTCTACCGCCGGGCGAAGGAGACGGGGGCGGGAAAAGAGTTCCCCCGGGAGGGCTTTTTCAAGAAGGCGACCTGAGCCGGCCGGGGCGCGCGCGCCCCCCTTCCGGGGCCGAATCGGGGGGCCGGGGGAAGGGGATTTCCTCCCCGGCGGCGGCTTGAATTTTCGGCCGCCTTCGGATAAGGTTCCCCGTCTTTCGGCGCGGCCGGGGGCCGGCGCATCCCCCCCCTGGGCCGCTTTTTGATGGAGAGAGGGGACCATGCGCGACAACATTCAGCTCGAATGCACCGAGTGCAAGAAAATGCGCTACACGACGACCAAAAACAAGCGCAGCACCCCCGATCGCCTCGAGTTCAAGAAGTACTGCAAGTTCTGCCGAAAGCACCAGCCCTTCCGGGAGATCAAGTAGATGGCCTCTTCGAACAAAAAGCCCCTCGCCCGGCGGCGGTGCATCGTGACGGGGAAGACCGTCGTCTACGGGAACGCCATCAGCCACTCGCACCGAAAGACGCGCCGGCGCTTCGAGCCCAACATCCATTCCAAGCGCTTCTGGGTGCCCGAGGAGAAGCGGTGGATCACCCTCACCGTCTCGGCGCGGGGGCTCAAGACCATCGCCAAGCGGGGCATCTCGGCCGTCCTCGTCGATCTCCGCCGCAGGGGGGAGAAGGTCTAGGCCGCCGCTCCGCCGGCTCGCCCCCTCCGCACCGCCCGCGACGCGCACCCGCCCGCACCGGATTCGCCGCGCATGGGATCGCCGAGAGCCAGGGCGTGGGCCGCCGTGGCGGCCTGTATCGGGGTCATCTACGACACCCTGCCCGTCGGCCTCGCCGCCTCGAAGATCCTCCGGCGGGGCGGATTCCTCACCCTCACCCTTCTGGGCGGGACGCTCGCCCTCGTTCTCCTCCTCATCGTGCGGAGCCTGACGCTCCCCCCCGGCTACCGGCGGCTGCGCCTTCGGACGGCGGCCCTCCTCGGCCTCGTGTGCTTCGCCGGGCTCCCCTTCGTGGATACTCTGGAGGAGTGGATCCACTTTCCCGAGTATCTGGCCGTCGGGGTCCTGCTCCACGGCGCCCTGCGGTGCGACTGGCGCGCGCGCCCCCTCGCCCTCGCCCTCATCGGGACGGCCGCGATCGCCCTGGCGGGCTGGGGGGACGAGCTGATTCAGTCGGGCCTGCCGGACCGCTTCTTCGCCTGGAAGGACGTCGCGCTGAACCTGGCGGGCGGCGGGGTCCCCTTGCTCATCCTCACCTATCTGGATCGCCCGCCGCCGGGCCCAGCGGAGAGTTGAAAAGGGGGAAGGGGATGGACGACGATTCCCCAAATCACCCGCCCGCCCGGAATGGACGCCGAATCCTCTCCCGCCTCGGGAGTGCGCTTTTTATTCCCACCTCCCCGCTCGACTGCCTTCGACCCGAGCTC
>JAZGDQ010000370.1:0-6358 GCA_036477985.1 bacterium | reverse complement strand
CCCGAATTCATCCTTGCGCCGCGCTTCTTGCCGGCGCGTACGGCTCCCCTATTTGGCCAGCCGCCGGTTCGCTTCCTCGATATAGGACATGTCCATGTACTTGCTCACGTCGAGCTTGCGCTTGAGGAAGCCGAGCTTGTGCATGACGTCGACGTTGCTCTGCAGCGCCTTCGCGTTCACGAGGGCGTTGGGGCCGCGGTAGTACTCCTTCGGCGTGAGCGCCCACCCCGCGTAGTTCTTTCGCGGGCGCTTGGTGAGCTTGGCGATGATGTCCAGCGCCTCCTCCCGGTTGGAGGGGTCGATGTACCATCTCCAGGCCTTGAGATAGTCCTCGAAGAAATCCTTCGCCACCTCAGGGTTCTTCTTGAGCCACTCGGTCCGGGCGACCTGGAAGAGGGCCTGAATCCGCCCCAGCGCCTGATCCGGGGAGAAGATGAACTTCAGCTTTTTGTTGTACCTGGGCTGATACCACCAGGGGGGAAGCAGGACGGCGGCGTCCACCTTGCCCGAGGTCAGCATTCCGGCCATGTTCGGGAAGCGGACCTCGACGACGTTGTAGTCCCGGTTGGCCTCGAAGCCCTGCCGCCGCATCATGACCCGGAGCGCCATGTCGAGCGCGGTGCCGAAGGCGGGCACGGCGATGCGCTTGCCCTTCAGGTCCTTGACCGTGTTGATGCCCGAGTCCCTCCGGACGGACCAAAACGAGTTGAACCACCCGGGAATGCCCCACTGCAGGAGGTCGGCGACGATCTTGATGTCGAGCTTGGCGTTGACGATTGAGTGGGCGAAGGCGGTGTAGGAGACGTAGCCGACGTCGGCTTCCTTGGCGGCGAGCAGGGGGGGGACGAGAGAGGAGGCCTTCGCGTAGATCATCTTGAGGGTGTAGGACTTTCCGTAATGGGTAAGCAGCTCTTTTTTCGCGAAGAGAAGCCCCGTTATCTGGAGGGGAGGAATTCCGTAGGCGAGGCGAATCTCAACCGGCTTTTTGGCCGCATCCGATACGGCGGCCGTCAACGCCAGAACGAAAACGGCCAACAGGGAGGCCAGGGAAAGCGTTCTTCGAGTTCTCATTTGTCTCTCCTCTTCGGGTGGCGCCTCATGGACTCGCCGAATTCCAGAGGCTCGGTGTTGAAGAATCCCTTTCGCTGCGTCCGAGAAAGGTCTCCCGTCCAGGTGTTCGCTGGCGGGAAATTACGCGGAGATAGGAGAAACAATAATGCCGCCGCGGATTTTCTGCAACCGGCGCCTCAGGGCGTGCGCGGGAGCGGGGGGCCCGGTTACTTAGAGGAGGCGGCTCCTTCCGGGGGAGAAGAGGGCGCGCCTATTGGGGCACCTTCAGGCTCCGGAAGGCCTCGGCGCAGGCGAGCCCCTCCCCCTCGCCCGCGCGCTTCGCCCAGTCCCGCAGGATGGGGGTGAGCTCGTCGATGTCCTCGATCTGGCTCTTGTGGCAGGCCAGGGCGCGAATCTTGAGGTCGAAGGTTTCGGTGATGTCCTCCCACACGTTCGCCCCGTGGAAGGCGTGGCCGAAGTAGGCCTCCTTGGGCGAGAAGGGGGCGAGGCCCTCCTCCTCGATGAGCTCGGGGAAGTAGTTCTCGTTCCCCGCGGCGGGGTAGAGGGCGTCGAAGACGGCCTGCGCGATGACCCGGTGGTCGCTGTGATAGCCGTAGAAGCTGTCGTAGGCGCTCATGGCGGGGTCCTCGGCGATGACGAGGCCGGGCCGGGCGCGCCGGATGACGCGGACGAGGTCGCGCCGCAGCGCGGGCGTGTTCTCCAGCTCCCCGTCCACGTGGCGCAGGAAGGTGAGGGTTTCGACCCCGACGATCCGGGCCGCCGCCCGCTGCTCCTCCTCGCGGATGGCCCACCGCTCTTCGGTCGAGAGGGCGCGCCCCGCCTCCCCCGTGAACCCCTTCTCCCCGCTCGTGGAGATGCAGTACTCCACGCGCCTCCCCGCCCGGACCCACTTCGCGGCCGAGCCCGCCGTGAAGAATTCGGTGTCGTCCGGATGAGCGGCGATGACGAGGATTCTTTCGTGCTCCATCAAGCGGATTTCCTTCCCGGATGCCTCGGGGACCTGTGGAATCCTCTATGAAGGAAGTGATGAATGCGGCCGTTGAATTCGTGCGCCGCTGATTCACCCCTCCCGGCGGCGGCTCATTTGAACTCGAAGGCCGGGTAGGGGTAGTTCCCCGTGCGCACGTCCACGACGGCGGGCGCCCCGGCCGCGAAGGCCGACCGCAGGGCGGGGGCCAGCTCCTCGGGCGCCTCCACCCGGAACCCCTCCCCGCCGAGGGAGCGGGCCAACTGGGCGAAGTCCGCCTCCCGGTAGGCGAAGCCGCCCTCGCGGCCGAAGGAGATCTGCTGCATCCGGGCGATCATGCCGAAGCCCGCGTCGTTCAGGACCACCATGACGATGGGCGCTCCCAGGTCGGCGGCCGTGGAGAACTCCCCGGCCGTCATGAGAAAGGCGCCGTCCCCGATCACCCCGACGGCGGCCCGGTCGGGGAAGGCGAGGCGGGCGGCGATGCAGGCGGGCAGGGCGAAGCCCATCGAGTTCCAGGTGCCGCTCTGGAGGTGGGAGAAGGGGCCCCGCAGGGGGACCTGGTTGCGCAGCCAGACGGCGCAGTTCCCCACGTCGCTCGCCAGGATGGCGTCCTCGGGCATCTCCCGGCACAGGGCGTCGATCACCACCCCGGGGTGGAGGGGGGTCTCGTTCCGGAACTGGTCGAGGAGCTCGCGCATCTGGGCGCGCTCGCGCTCGCGGGCGGCGGAGATGGCGCGGTGGACCTCCTCGCGGCGCTCGGCCGGCGCCTCGGCGGCTCCCTCCCGCAGGGCCTCGAGAAGGGCGAGGGGGTCGGCCCGGAAGATGGAGCCGCCCGAGGCGGGAGCCGCGCCGTCGGCGGTCGCCGCGCCGTCGCCGTCGAAGCTGGCGAGGTATAGGGGCGCCTTGAGGACTTCGGCCAGCCGCCGGGCGGTCGAGGTGTCCTCGCGCATCCCGACGGCGAGGACGAGGTCGGCCTCCTCGAAGAAGCCGCGCGCGGCCGGGCTCACGCTCCACATCGAGCAAAAGCCGGCGGCGCAGGGATGCGAATCGGCCAGGGCGCCGAGGGCGTCCTGCACCTGGACGACGGGGGCGGCGAGGCGCTCGGCCACCTCCCCGAGCAGGGGGCCGGCCCCGCGCCGCAGAATTCCCTTTCCGGCGACGATGACGGGCCGCTCGGCCCGGGAGAGGGCGTCGAGCAGCTTCCCGAGGGCCTCTTCCCCGGGCCCGGCGAAGGCGGGGGGAAGGGAGGTGTGCGGGGGCGCGGCCGCCTCCTCGGAGGAGAGCATGTGGACGCTCGTGTTCGTCTCCCGGGGGATCTCGACGTGGACGGGCCCCGGCCGCCCGCTGCGGGCGATGTGAAAGGCGCGCGCGAGGATTTGGGGGATCTCCTCGATGCGACCAACCTGGACGCTCCACTTCGTGATGGGCGCGAACATCTTTAGGGTGAAGAGGGGATCGTCCACCCCGTGGAAGGCCTCCAGGCCCGCGTCGGGAGGCGTGGCGCCCGAGATGTGGACGAGGGGGCTGGCCGAGGCCATGGCCTGGGCCACCCCGCCGGTCGAGTTCAGGGCGCCCGGCCCGGCGGTGACGAGGCAGACGCCGGGCTCGCCGGTGAGGCGGCCGTGGACGTCGGCCATGACCGAGATGGAGGCCTCGATCTTGCAGACCGCCAGCTCGATGTCGCTCTCGTGGAGGATGGCGTCGTAGACGGGAAGGATGTGGCTTCCCGGGAGGGTGAAGACCCGCCGCACCCGCTCGGCCCGGAGGGAGGCGAGGACGGCGCGGCCGGCGTCGGTGCGGCCGGCGTCGGTTTTCTTGTCATGGCCCACGGGCATCGAGGCGCCTTTCCGTGAAGGGGATCGGGAACCCGCCGAGCGGGA
This sequence comes from bacterium, assembly GCA_036477985.1. Lineage (GTDB taxonomy): Bacteria > UBA8248 > UBA8248 > UBA8248 > UBA8248 > JAZGDQ01. The sequence continues at coordinate 2,437 of JAZGDQ010000370.1, read as the reverse complement.
GCCCGAGTGTAGCACGGCCCGGGGCGGGCGAAACGGGCGGAGGGGGGCGGAGGGGGCCGGACGCGGCCGGGCGCGGCCTATATTTGATAGGGAAGCGGGGCCGCCGTTGAAGTGGACGGGGCCTTTATCGAGAAGGGAGGGATTTGATACAAGGAGGGGACTGGCAATCCCGCGCCGCGCCTCTCCCCGTTCCTGGAGGATGCCCCCATGCCCCCCGCCTCCCCCGCGGCCTCCCCGCCGCGCATCGCGCCCCTCCCGGACGGCGCTCCCGGGCCTCACGAGGCCAGCTTCGCGCGCTCGCGGGAGCTGTGGGGCGCGGCGCCGAATTTTTTCCGCACCCCGGCGCACAACCCCGGCGCGCTCGAGTGCATCATGGGGCTGAGCGGAGTCCCTCACCGAGGGCCGCGCGCGCGGGGACGAGGCCGCCTTCGCCGGCATGAAGGCGCACTTCGATGAGCGCGAGATCGTGGAGCTCACCCTCTTCGCGTGCCTCTTCAACGCCTGGAACCGCCTGCAGGACGGCCTCCGGGTGGAGCTCGAGCCGCCCGAGGGGAGAATCCGCTGGATGAACGCGGACGGGGAGGGGGAGACCCCCCCGGAGCCCTGAGCCGCCGCCATGAAACTCCCCGTCCGCGGGGCGGCCCCCGTCCGCGGGGCGGCCCCCGTCCGCGGGGCGGGACGAAAACGGGAGGTGCGAGATGACGAAGCCGCGCGTTTTGCTTTGCGACCGGATTCCCGAGGAGGCCGAGCGATACCTGAAGGCGCGCTGCCGCCTCGAGACGCCCAAGGGGAATAAGGTGATCGGAAGGCGCGCCCTGCTGCGCGCCGTGCGCGAGGCGGAGGGGCTCATCCCCACCGTCGCGGTCGTCGTGGACGAGGAGGTGATGGACGCCGCCCCGCGCCTCCGCGTCATCGCCAACTACGGGGTGGGCTACAACAACATCGACGTCGCCGCCGCCACCGAGCGGGGCCTTCCGGTGACGAACACGCCCGGCGTCCTCACCGAGACGACGGCCGACTTCGCCTTCACCCTCATGCTCGCGGCGGGCCGGCGGCTGGGGGAGGGGGAGCGCCTCATCCGCGACAAAGGGTGGAAGGGCTGGGAGCCGACCCAGCTCATGGGCATGGACGTGCACGGCAAGACCCTGGGCATCCTCGGCCTGGGGCGGGTCGGAAAGGCCCTGGCGCGAAGGGCGCGGGGATTCGGGATGAAGGTGGTGTATTTCGACGAGATGCGTCCCCCGGCCAAGGTGGAGCGCGAGCTGGGGGTTCGGTTCGCCTCCATCGCCTCCCTCCTGCGGCGGGCGGACTTCATCTCGGTTCACACGCCGCTCACGCCGGAGACGCATCACCTCATCGGGGCGGCCGAGTTTCGGCGGATGAAGCGGACGGCTGTCCTGGTGAACGCCGCCCGCGGCCCCATCGTGGACGAGAAGGCGCTCGTGCGGGCGCTGCGCACGGGACAGATCGCCGCCGCGGGCCTCGAGGTGTTCGAGCGCGAGCCCGCCGTCGAGCCGGGCCTCCTCAAGCTCGAGAACGTGGTGCTCGCCCCCCACATCGCGAGCTCCTCGCTCGAGACGCGGACGGCGATGGGGACGCTCGCGGCGAAAAACTGCCTCGCGGCCCTGGCCGGGCGAAAGCCGCCCCAGATTGTGAACCCCGAGGTCTGGCGCCGGCGGCGGAAGGCCTGAGAGGGGAGGGGGGGGCGTCGGAGGCACCGTTCAGCGAGGAGTTCCGGGATTTCGTTCTCGAGCTGCTGGAGCCCGTCGGGGCGGCGGCGCGCCGCATGTTCGGCGGCGTCGGGATCTTCCACGACGGCCTCATGATGGCGATCATCGACGAGGACCGGCTCTACATCCGGGCCGACGACCAAAACCGCACCGAGTTCGAGGCCGCCGGGATGGCCCCCTTCACCTACACCGCGAAGGGGGGGAAGGAGGCCCGTCTGAGCTACTACGAGATCGGCGGCGAGGCCCTGGAGGATGCGGACGAGGTTCTCGCCTGGGCGCGCAAGGGGGTCGAGGCGGCGCTGCGGGCGGATGAGAAGAAATCCGCCTCCCGGAAGGGGTGCAGGCGGAAGAAGTAGGAGAGGCGGATTTCCGGCGGCCCGGAAAGGGGAGGGCGGTGGATCTGGAGCTGGAAGGGAAGGCGGCGCTCGTCACGGGCGGCAGCGGCGGCATCGGGCGCGCGGCGGCGGCCGCCCTCTCGGCCGAGGGTGCGCGCGTGGCCATCGCCGCGCGCGGGCGGAAGGGCCTGGAAGAGGCGGCGGCCGAGATCGAGGCGCGCACGGGCAGGGCGCCCCGCATCTTATCGGCCGACTGCTCCCGCCCCGAGGAGGCGGCACGAATGGCGGCCGAGGCCGCGGAGGCGCTCGGGGGGCTCCACTTCCTGGTGAACATGGCGTCGGACTTCCAGCGCGTCCCCTTCGCCCAGCTGG
>JAZGDQ010000037.1:0-5341 GCA_036477985.1 bacterium | reverse complement strand
TGCGCTCAGAGGAATTCGGGAGGATACGGGCATGATTCGAACCTGGCTCCGCGTTGCGGGGACGTTCGTTTTCGCCGCCTTGCTCGCCGCCCCCTCCGGGGCCGGCGCCGCGACCGTCAAGATCGGCGTGGCCGGGCCGCTGACGGGCGATCAGGCCGCCTTCGGGGAGATGCTCAAGAACGGCGCCCTCCTCGCCGTGGACGAGTGGAACAACAAGGGCGGGGTCACGGTCGGCGGGAAGAAGATGAAGGTCGAGATTCTGTGGGGGGACGATCGGCACGATCCGCGCGAGGGGGTCTCCATCGCCCACAAGTTCATCAACTCGGGCGTCATCGGCGTCGTCGGCCACTTCAACAGCTCGGTCTCCATCCCCGCCTCCACGGTCTACGCCGAGGCCGGGGTCGTCATGATCACGCCGGCCTCGACGAACCCCAAGCTCACCGAGCAGGGCTTCAAGAACGTCTTCCGGGTGTGCGGGCGCGACGATCAGCAGGGCCTGGTGGCGGCCGACTTCATCGTGGACAAGCTCAAGAAGAAGCGCGTCGTCATCCTCCACGACAAGACCACCTACGGGCAGGGGCTCGCCAACGAGACCAAGCGCTTTCTCGAGAAGAGAGGGGTGAAGCCGGTCTTCTACAGCGGCATCGTCCAGGGAGACAAGGACTACACGCCGGTCCTCACGGCGGCGAAGCAGAAGAACCCCGAGGTCGTCTACTTCGGCGGCATCCACCCCGAGGCCATCCTCCTCGTCAAGCAGATGCGCGAGCGGCTCGGCATGGACGCCATCTTCATGAGCGGGGACGGCGTCTTCGTCGACGAGTTCTACAAGATCGCCGGAAAGGCGGCCGAGGGGAGCTACCTCTCCTTCACGCCCGACCAGACGAAGATCCCCGAGGCGAAGCGCGTCATCAAGAGGCACCGCGATCGCTTCGGCAAGGAGGTCGGCGCTTACACGATCTACAGCTACGTCGCGGCGAATCTGATCCTGAGCTCCATCGAGGAGATCGGCTCCAGGGACGGAAGCAAGATCGCGGCCCATCTGCGGAGCCGGGCCTGGAAGACGGCGCTGGGAAAGATTCAGTTCGACTCCAAGGGAGACGTTCTCGAAAGCCCCTACGTCTTCTGGAAGGTGAAGGGCGGCAAGTTCGTGCAGGTCGATTAGGGTCGCCCGGAGGCGCGCCCACCTGAGCGAGAGGGGGAGGCCGTCCGCCTCCCCCTTCTTCCACCACGCCCCGGCGCAGGGGACCCTGGATGTTCGTTCAGCAGCTCGTCAACGGCATCGTCGTCGGCTCCATCTACGCCCTCCTCGCCCTGGGCTACACCCTCGTTTACGGCATCCTCCAGCTCATCAACTTCGCCCACGGCGAGATCTACATGATCGGCGCCTACGTGGGCATCTCCGTTCTCGCCGTCCTGGGGACGATGGGCATCACCCAGATGAGCCTGGCCCTCACCGTCGTCCTCGTGTTTCTCATCCCCATGATCTACTGCGCCGCCTACGGCGTCACCCTAGAGCGCATCGCCTACCGTCCCCTGCGCGGGGCGCCGCGCCTCTCGCCCCTGATCAGCGCGATCGGGATGAGCATTTTTCTGCAGAACTACGTTCAGGTGGCCCAGGGGGCGCGCGACAAGGCCTTCCCGAACCTTCTCGAGCTGGGCAGCTTCCAGGTGCTCGGCGCCCACGTCAACGGCCTTCAGATTTTCATCCTCCTCACGGCGGTGGGCATGATGGCCGGCCTCCAGCTCTTCATCCGCAAGACACGGCTGGGCAAGGCGATGCGCGCCACCGCCCAGGACCGGGTCATGGCCTCCCTCGTGGGGGTGAACGTGAACCAGGTGATCGCGGCCACCTTCGCCATCGGCTCGAGCCTGGCGGCGGTGGCCGGCGTGATGGTGGGGATGTACTACGGCCTCGTGAACCACTACATCGGCTTCGTGGCGGGGCTCAAAGCCTTCACGGCGGCCGTCCTGGGCGGAATCGGCAACGTGGGCGGGGCCCTGCTCGGCGGCTTCCTCCTGGCCTTTCTGGAGAGCTTCTGGGCGGGCTACGTCTCGGCCGTCTACAAGGACGTCTTCGCCTTCCTCATCCTCATCCTCGTCCTCGTATTCCGTCCCGAGGGTATCCTCGGCGGCTCGGGGACGGAGAGGACCTAGCGGCGCCATGGGCCTCTCGAAGGCGCTCTTCGTCGGCCTCTGGTTCGCCTTCCTCACCCTTCCCATCTCGGGTCCCCGCGGCGCCCTGTGGATCGGCCTCGCCTGCGGCCTCCTCTACCTGGGGGTGCGCCTCGCCCGGGCGGGCCTCCGGTCGGCCCCGGTGCGCGAGCGCATCGAGCGCGTGCAGCGCGCGGCCGGGGGGGCCTCCCTGCGGGCGGGGGAGTGGATGGCCGACTGGCGCGCCATGCCCATCCTCCTCCTCCTCTTCCTGGCTCTTCCCTGGCTCCTGGACCGCTACACGACCGACGTCCTCGCCATCACGGGCATCTACGTCATGCTCGCTCTGGGCCTCAACGTGGTGGTCGGCTTCGCCGGCCTCCTCGACCTGGGCTACGTCGCCTTCTACGCCGTGGGCGCCTACACCTACGCCCTCCTGAGCGCCTGGTACGACTTCTCCTTCTGGCTCGCCCTCTTCGCGGGCGCGGGCCTGGCGGCGTTTTTCGGCCTCCTCCTCGGCATCCCCGTCCTGCGCCTTCGGGGGGACTACCTGGCCATCGTCACCCTGGGCTTCGGGGAGATCATCCGCCTCGTCCTGAACAACTGGGACGAGGTGACGAAGGGGCCGAACGGCATTCTCGGCATCGGCCGCCCCTACCTGGGCGAGATGCGCCTCTTTCACCCGATGCACTTCTACTACCTCGCCCTCGTTCTGTGCCTGATCACCATCTTCATCGTCGGGCGCCTGAACCGCAGCCGGCTCGGCCGGGCCTGGGCGGCCCTGCGCGAGGACGAGACGGCGGCCGAGTGCATGGGGATCAACATCATCTACACGAAGCTGACCGCCTTCGCCTTCGGGGCCACCTGGGCCGGAGTCGCCGGGGTGCTCTTCGCCGCCAAGCAGACCTTCGTCTCCCCCGAGAGCTTCACCTTCTTCGAGTCGGTCATCGTCCTGTGCATGGTGGTCCTGGGCGGGATGGGGAGCATCCCGGGCGTCCTCCTGGGCGCCTTCATCCTCATCGTCCTGCCCGAGGCGCTGCGCGAGATCACCCTCTACCGGCCCATGATCCTGGGCGCCTCCATGGTGCTCATGATGGTCCTTCGCCCCCAGGGGTTCTTGCGGATGCGCGGCCAGCGCCTGCCCGCGAGGGCCATGCCGGGAGAGGCCCCCGGCGGGCCTCAGGCGCCGGGCGGGTCTCAGGCGCCGGGAGGGTCTCAGGCCCCGGATGGGCCTCAGGCCCCGGATGGGGCGCAGGAGGGCGGGGCATGAGCGCCGCCCTCCTTGAGTGCCGCAAGCTCACCAAGCGCTTCGGCGGGGTGGTGGCGCTGGACGCCTTTGACCTGGAGATTCGCGCGGGCGAGGTCGTCGGCCTCATCGGGCCCAACGGGGCGGGGAAGACCACCGCCTTCAACGTCGTGACCGGCCTCTCGTCCCCGACCGCGGGCGAGGTGCGCTTCGAGGGGGAGGATATCGTCGGCCTTCGGGCGAGCGCCGTCAGCCGCCGGGGCATCGCCCGCACCTTCCAGAACATCCGCCTCTTCGGGGGGATGACCGTTCTCGAGAACGTCCTGGTGGGCCGCCACGGGAAGATGCGCGCGGGCCCGATGGGGGCCATCTTCCGCCCCCCGCGCGTGATGGAGGAGGAGGCGGGCGCCGTCGCCCACGCCATGGAGCTGCTCCGCTTCACGGGCATCGAGCGGCAGGCGATGGCGCCGAGCGTCGGCCTCTCCTACGGAGATCAGCGCCGCCTCGAGATCACCCGCGCCCTGGCGAGCGAGCCGCGCCTCCTCCTTCTCGACGAGCCCGCCGCCGGGATGAACCCCCAGGAGAAGGGCGTGCTGAACGAGCTCATCCTCGCCATCCGGGACCGGGGGGTGACGATTCTTCTCATCGAGCACGACATGCGCGTCGTCATGGGCATCTCTGACCGCGTGGCCGTCATCGACCACGGGGAGAAGATCGCCGAGGGGACGCCGGCCGAGGTGCGCCGCGACCCGCGGGTGCTCGAGGCCTACCTGGGGACCTCCTATGCTTGAGCTCGAGGAGGTCCATTTCCACTACGGGCGGATCCACGCCCTCCAGGGCATCTCGATCCGTGTGCCGCACGGCAAGGTGGTCTGCCTCATCGGGAGCAACGGGGCGGGCAAGTCCACCGCCCTGATGGCGGTGAGCGGGGTGAACGCCGTCACCCGGGGCGCCATCCGCTTCGAGGGGGAGGCGATTCACGGCCTCCCGCCCGACCGCATCGTGCGCCTGGGGGTGAGCCAGGTTCCCGAGGGGCGGCGCATCTTCCCCAAGCTCTCGGTGATGGAGAACCTCGAGATGGGGGCCTACCTGCGGACCGACGGCGAGGGCGTCTCGGAGGACCTGGACTTCGTCTTCTCCCTCTTCCCCGTCCTCGCCGAGCGCCGGAAGCAGCTCGGGGGCACCCTCTCGGGCGGGGAGCAGCAGATGCTCGCCATCGGGCGGGCCATGATGGCGCGCCCGCGCCTCCTCCTCCTCGACGAGCCCTCCCTGGGCCTCGCGCCCAAGATCGTCGAAACCATCTTCGAGACGCTGGGGCGGATCAAAGCCGAGGGGACGAGCATTTTTCTCGTCGAGCAGAACGCCCACATCGCCCTGGGCTTCTCGGACTGGGGCTACGTCATGGAGACGGGACGGATCGTCATGGACGACAGCCCCGAGGCGCTGCGCAACTCCCCGATCGTGCGCGAGGCCTACCTGGGGGAGTGAGGCGCCCGCCGCGCTTGTCCCCGCCCCCGCGAAGTCCTAGACTCTTGGTTTCCCGATTCCTGCGCCATGTTCAACCGAAAGGAGAGCCGGATGATTTACGAGATGCGCACCTACACGCTCAACGTCGGCGGGGTGGCCGAGTTCGAGGAGAATTTCGGCAAGGTCATCGAGAAGCGCCATGAGATGTCCCCCCTCATCGGATTCTTTCACTCCGAGATCGGCGACCTGAACCGGGTCATGCACATCTGGTCCTACAAGGACGCCGGCGAGCGCCAGAAGGTTCGCGCCGCGCTTCCCGATCTGCCCGGGTGGCCGCCCCAAAACGCGCATCTCATCCAGGATCAGGTGACGAAGCTGATGACGGCGCCGCCGTTCCGCGCCGAGCCGCGCCAGGGGGCGTTGGGGGGCGTCTACGAGGTTCGCACCTACACCATGCAGATCGGCAAGGCGGGCGAG
>JAZGDQ010000369.1:0-7942 GCA_036477985.1 bacterium | reverse complement strand
CCCTGCACGACGAGGTGGTGAGCCGAATCACCCCCCACGACAGCGGCCTCAAGATCATCGCGGCGCCCACGATCCTGCACGAAGGGCTGAACATCTCCGCCACCATGGTGACCCGGACGATCCGCATCCTGCGGGATCGGTTCGACGTCCTCATCGTGGACACGCCCAAGTGGGTGGGCGACCGGCTGGTGGCGGCCCTGGACGAGGCGAACCTCATCCTCCTCGTCACCGAGCCCCAGATCCCCTCGCTGGCCAAGGCGCGCGAATCGCTCCGCCTCTTCTCGCGCTTCGAGTACCCCGCCGAAAAGGTGGAGCTGATCTTCAACCGGGTGGAGCGGAAGGGGGAGATTCAGCCCGAGGACGCGGCGGAGCCCCTGGGCCGGGAGGTGTATTTCTCCATCCCCAACGAAGTGAAGCGCCTCACCGACGCCATCAACCGGGGCGCGCCCCCCCTGGCGGACGAATCCCCCAAGGGGCCCTTCGTGAAGGCCATCATGGATCTCGCCGGCAAGCTTCAGGAGGATTTGGGTTTCGGCTACTTGCATCCTGCGAAGAAGAAGCGCGGATTTCTCTTTCGGAGGTAGGCGCCATGGCGGACGGATCGAAAACCCTTTCGGAAGAGAGCAGCGTCCTCTCACGCCTGGCGGGGGGCAAGAAAGCCCCCGCGGCCGCCCCTCCCCCCCCGCCCGAGAAGCCCAAGAAGGAGGAAAAGGCCAAGGCCCCGCCGAAGGCTCCGCCCCCTCCGGTCGAGGAGAAGCTCTCCCCGAGCCGGGTCATCCCGGCCTCCCTCCGGGAGCGGTGGGAGAACCTGAAGGAGGAGCTCCACGAAGAGCTCCTCGGGCGCCTGAACTTCGATGAGGTGGAGGGGATCGAGGAGGACGAGCTGGCCGAGCGGCTGCGTCCCTCCGTGCTCGAGATCGTGCAGGAGAAGCTCCCCCCCGAGTTCACCGATCAGGTCGACAAGCTGGTGAACGAGGTGCTGGACGAGCTCCTCGGCCTCGGCCCGCTCGAGGTGCTCCTGCAGACCAAGGGCATCAGCGAAATCATGGTCAACGGGTGCAACCACGTCTACGTCGAGAGGAAGGGGAAGCTCGTCCTGAGCGACGTGAAGTTCCGCGACGAAACCCACCTGCGCCGGATCATCGACCGGATCGTCACCCGCGTGGGCCGCCGGGTGGACGAGAGCACCCCCATGGTGGACGCCCGCCTCCAGGACGGCAGCCGGGTGAACGCCATCATCCCCCCCCTCGCGCTGGACGGCTCCTCCCTCACGATTCGCCGCTTCCCCGAGAGCGCCCTCACTCCGGAGGGCCTGATCGGCTTCGGCTCCCTGAACCAGGAGATGATGGACTTCCTCAAGGCCTGCGTGGCCGGGGCCGCCAACATCATCGTCTCGGGCGGGACGGGCTCGGGCAAGACGACGATGCTGAACGTGCTCTCGGGCTTCATCTCCCCCGACGAGCGCATCGTCACGATCGAGGACTCGGCCGAGCTGCGCATGCAGCAGGAGCACGTCGTTCGCCTCGAGACGCGGCCCCCCAACGTGGAGGGCAAGGGCGAGGTCGCGATGCGCGACCTCCTGAAGAACGCCCTGCGGATGCGGCCCGACCGCATCATCGTGGGCGAGTGCCGCAGCGGGGAGGCGCTGGACATGCTCCAGGCCATGAACACGGGCCACGACGGCTCCCTCACCACCCTGCACGCCAACACCCCGCGGGACGCCATCGGCCGCCTGGGGGTGATGGTCGCGATGTCGGGAATGGACCTTCCCGAGAAGGTGATTCGGGCGCAGATCGCCTCGGCGGTCCACATCATCGTCCAGGTCTCGCGCCTGATGGACGGCTCGCGGCGGACCACCCACATCACCGAGATCACCGGCATGGAAGGCGAAACCGTCACCATGCAGGACATTTTCGTGTTCGAGGGCAAGAGCGACACGCCCGGCGGGAAGATCAAGGGCATGCACAAGGCGACCGGGATCCGCCCCAAGATCGCCGACAAGCTCCTCGCCCACGGCCAGACGCTCCCGAGCTTCGGAACCCCGGACGACGAAAATGCCTCCGGCGTCCGATAAGAAGGGATTTGGAGACTGAGAGATGAACCCCCGCGCTTTTATCGTCCTCCTGATGTTCTTCATCATGGGGGTGGTGATCATCTCCTGGTTCGTGCGGCGCCAGGAGCATCCCCTCAGGGGCCGGCTCGACTCGCTCCTGGACAAAAAGCCGGAGAATGAAGAGGAAGCCCAAGGCGGCTCCATGCTGCGCAGGGCCAAGAAGGCGCGGGGAGGCCTCCTCGCCCGCATTCTCGACTTCACCCGCCTCAAGCTCCTGCGGGCGGGGGGGTCGATCGAGCTGCGCCCCTTCTTCACCCGCATGGGGATCTTCGCCCTCGTGGCGGGCGCCGTCGGGGGCCCGCTCGGCGGCCAGAAGGGCCTCCTCGGCGGAATGGTCGTCGGGGCGCTCCTGCCCTACGTTCTGCTCCACCTCAAGTTCAAGCGGCGGATGGCCAAGCTGGAGAACGACCTCCCCACCGCCCTCCAGTTCATCGTCAACGCCCTGCGCGCCGGCCACGCCATGAACTCGGCCCTGGCCATCGTGGGCTCGGAGGGCCCCTCGGGCTGCCGCGAGGAATTCTCCCAGCTGAACGACTCCCTCCGCCTGGGCGCGCCGCTCTCCCAGGCGTTCGACCAGCTGCTCCACCGCAGCCCCAGCGTGGACCTGCGGTTCATGTCCACCGCCATGCTCATCCAGCGGGAGACGGGCGGAAATCTGACCGAAATTCTCGACCAGCTGAACGCGGTCGTCATGGAGCGCAAGAAGATGCGGGGCCACGTCAGCGCCCTGACCGGCCAGGCCCGGATGGGCGGCTACGTGGTCGGCGCCCTCCCGTTTTTCCTGGCGGGCGGCATGTACGTGATGAATCCGAAGTACCTCGACCCGCTGCTGACCAAGACGCTGGGCAACTACGTTCTCGCCGGGGCGCTCACGATGCAGGTCCTCGGTTTCTTGGTCATGAAAAAGATCATCAACATCAAAATATAGGCGGGATGCGGATGACCGGACGGTTTCAACTCGATGCGCTCCTCCCCCGCGAAGGCGGGCCGGCGATGGCGCGCCTCTTCGCGCCCCTCCTCCTCGCCGCCTCCCTTCTCGGCCCCGCCCCGGCGCGCGCGGCCGACAGGGTGGAGGACATGGCCTGGAAACTGGCGCAGCAGCTGGAGATCCAGGCGCCCGATCCGGCGGCCGCCCTCTTCTCCCTCCAGTTCCGCGGGATCCTCCCGGCGCGGCTGGACCCGGGGGCGCACCTCACGCCCAAGGTGGCGCGCGACGTCCTCGCCGGCCTCATTCTCTGGGGCAGGTCCCCCGGCTCATCGGCCAAGGCGATCGCCCACGCCGTCGCCGCCGCCTCGCAGGACTCCGTGCGCGGCATCGTAGGAGGACTCGTCGCGGCCGCCCGGCAGATGGACTTCGACGTCGAAGCCGTCGCCTTCACCGCCTCCTGGGGGGCGGTCGAGGGGGCCCTCTCGGTCAAGACCGAATCGAGAGGGGGGGAGAAGGCCAAAAAGGGCGGGAAGGCGGAGCCGAGGGCATCCGCCGTCGCCCGGGCGGCGGCCGAGGGGGCTGGGCTGGGCGCCCTGGCCTCGTGCGCGGACCTCCTCGCCGTCGTGCGCGCCGCCTCGCGGGGCGCCGTCCGGGGAGCCAAGGCCGCGGGCGCGAGCGTGGACCTGGCCGCCCAGGGGGTCTCCCTGGGAGCGATCGAGGGCGCCATGGCGGCCGAGCCCGAGGGGGATGCGCCGGGCCGCGAAATACCCGCCTAGGCCCGCCTGTGCGCCATCGCCCGGGCGGCATCGGAGGGAGCCGTGCTGGGCGCGCTGGCCGCGGGCGCGGACGTCATCGCCGCCGCCCGGGGGGCCTCGCTGGGCGCGATCATGGGCGCCCTGACGGCCCGGGAAGCGCCGGGCAAGACCGCCGTCAAGAGCCCCAAGGAGAAGATGGGGAAGATGACGGCCGTCGCCCGGGCGGCCTCGAAAGGGGCCGTGAAAGGCGCCTTGGCGGTGAAGAGGGAGAAAGCGGCCGGCAAGGAAGCCGCCCCGGCCGCGCCCGCCCCCGAGACCCGGGAGAAGGCGCAAGAGAAGCCGGCCCCTGCCGCAAAGACTCCCTCGGCGCCGGCGGCCTCTCCGGAAACGGCGTCTTCCTCCGAGCCCGACATCGTGACCGCCGCCGCCAGCGGCGCCTCCCAGGGCGCGATCCTGGGGGCCCATTCCTCGGGCGGGGACGTGAGCTCCGCCGCCCGGGCGGCCTCGGCGGGCGCCGTCGAGGGAACCCGCTCCTCGGGCGGGGACGCGGGCGCCGCCGCGCGCGGCTCCTCCCAGGGCGCGATTCTGGGGGCGATCTCGGCGGGGGCGGACGTGGGCGCCGCCTCCCAGGGCTCCTCTCAAGGGGCCATCGAGGGGGCCAAGTCCTCGGGCGCGGACCTGGGCCTCGCCGCCCAGAGCGCCTCCCGGGGCGCCGCCGAGGGCGCGTCGGCCTCGGGGGCGAACGTGAACAGCGTCGTCCGGTCCTCCATGGCGGGGATCTACCGGGGAGCCCAGGCCACCGGCGCCGACGTGGGCAGCGTCTCCCGCTCCGCCTCCTTGGGGTTCCTCTCGGGCGGGGGCGGCAAGGTGTCGAACCAGCAGGTGAAGGCCGCCATGGACATGGCCATGAACGACATCCTCGGCGGGGCCAAGGGCTCCGGCAAGGAAGGCAGCGTCGTCGGGCAGTCCCTCCTGGAGGGCATCCTGAAGAAAATCTTCGCCAGCTCGGAGGAGGACGACGACTCGCCCTCGAAACTCAAGGCCATCGGCGACTATTTGGGCGGAAACGTCTCCTCCATCCTGGACTCCCCCTTCCTCCTCCCCATGCTCCTATTCGGCATGGTCATCTCCCTGGGCCTTCCCCTGGTGAACGCCATTGCGCCGGCCGAGGGCCTGACCTCCTCGCGGCTTCGATCCTTGAGCGGGGAGGGTGACGAGGACGGGGCGGGAGAGTCCGCCGACGCCAAGGGGAAGAAGGCGAAAACCTCCCTCCAGCGGCTGATCCTGAAGATCGGAGGCTCGGCGCGCTCCCTTTTCGAGGGGGGCGGGGACGACACCGTCCACCGGCTTGCGATGGCGGGCTTCAACTCCCCGGACCACATCGCCAGATTTCACGGGAGCCGCCTCACGCTCGCGGCGGGCCTGGCCTTCGCCGGCTCGGCCGCGGCCCTGGTGCTCGGCCAACCGGTGGTGAAGATGATCCTCTTCGCCGCCGTCGGCCTCCTGGCCGGCATGGTCCTCCCCACCTTCTGGCTGGGGCGGAGAATCTCCAGCCGGCGGGAGAAGATCTCCGCCTCGCTGCCCAACATGGTGGACCTCCTCGTCGTCTGCGTGGAGGCCGGGCTGGGCATCGACGCCGCCATGTCCCGGGTGGGCGCTGAGCTTCAGATCAGCGCCCCCGAGCTGGGCCAGGAGCTCACGATCCTGGGGCGGGAGCTCTCGGCCGGCCAGTCCCACGAGCAAGCTTTCACCCGCCTCTCCTGGCGGATCGGCATCGATGACGTGGAGAACCTGACCTCCATGCTGACCCAGGCCGAGCGGTTCGGCACCTCGATCGCCGTCTCCTTGCGCGTCTTCTCGGACAGCTACCGCACGGCGCGGCGCCAGCGGATCGAGGAGGCCGCGGCCAAGACGACGGTGAAGCTCCTCTTCCCCCTCGTCTTCTTCATCTTCCCCTCCATCTTCGCCATCCTCCTGGGTCCGGCGGTGGTGAACATCGCCACGGGGGGGTTGAAATGATGGAGAGCGCGGCGACGGATGCGGGTGGCGACGCGGCGGAAACCCCCCTGCGCCTCGCCTCCCGCGTCGAAGTGGCCGAAACCTTCCGGGCGCGCCTGCGCGGGCTGAAGGGCCGCTCCCTGGGCGAGGAGGAGGGCCTCTACCTCACCCCCTGCCGCTCGGTCCACACCTTCGGGATGGACGGCCCGATCGATGTCGTCTTCCTCGACGGAAAGGACAGGGCGCTCGCCCTCTACCACTCCCTGCCCCCCCGGCGCGCCACCCGGTGGATCCCCCGGGCCCGCGGGGCGCTCGAGCTCCCCGCGGGCACCCTCGCCCGCCGCTCCCTGCGCAAGGGGCAAACGGTGTGGCTGGACGGCGCCTCGGGCCGCCCGGCGCGGGACACCGCCACCCGCATCGCGGTGAACCTCCTGCTGAGCGCCTTCTGGTTCTACCTGGCCTCCCGGCTGGCCCCGGCGGTGCTCCGCGGCGAGGCGAGCCCCGCGGCCTACATGCTCTTCGCGGTGAACACCCTGATCGCGCTCCTCTTCCTGATCCGGCGCGAGGAGAAGCGGGTGACCGAGTCGGTGCGCGAGAAGCTGATCACGATCATATCGGTGCTGATGAGCTTCTCCCTCCGCATGGCGCCCGGCTCCTCGGCCCTCCCCGCCTGGTCGGTGACGCCGCTCCTCACCCTCTCGCTCCTGACGATCTTCCTGGCCTACATCAGCCTGGGGCGCTCCTTCGGCTTGGTGCCCGCCGATCGGGGCCTCCGCCTGGACGGCCTCTACCGGTGGGTGCGCCATCCCCTCTACGGCGCGGAGATGCTATTCTTCCTCCTGTTTCTATTGGCGAACTTCACGTTCCGCAACGCCGCCTTCGTCGTCGCCATATTCGTGAGCCTCGACCTCAGGGCGCGGGCGGAGGAGCGGCTGTTGAGCGAAAACCAGGAATACCGGGATTACTGCGGGCGCGTGCGGACCCGCTACATCCCGTTTCTGGTGTAGACAGGGGTGCGCGTGCATCGGCTGGGTATGCGAATCGGAGCCATTGCGATGGCGGTCCTTCTCGCCGGGTGCGCGTCGCCCGGCCCTTCCGCAAAGAAGGAAAAGGCCGGGCTCGAGGAGGAGGGGCTTATCCTGACGGACTGGGTCCCCCTCGGGCTCACCTCCGAGGCCTTTGCCGCCGCCAACAAGCGGCTGCGCAAGGAGGTCCACGTCGGGATGCCGCGGCGGGAGTTCCTCCGCAAGATGGAGCTGAACCCCATCCCGGGGACGGAGTGGACGGGCCGGATGACCTCGGGCGAGGGATGGTTCTCCGAGCTATCGAGGAAGAATATGCACCGCGGCCTCGAGATGGAGGAGTTCCCCTTCGGCTACTACCAGGGAAAGCGCCTCAAGGAGCGCTTCGCCGTCATTCTCCGCAACCGGGTGGTGGCCCGCATCGTCCGCTCCCCATGGTCCGAGAGCCGCCGGCCCCCGAGCCCCCCGGACGCCCTGCTCTCCTCGCCCCTGCCGGTGAAGGAGGAGAACCGGCTGATCGGCGAGTTCTACCGCAAGCGCCTCCAGAGCCGCGCCGCCTACGAGCGGATCCTCCCGCATCTCAAGCGGATCCGGCCGGGATGGACGAGCGCCGACCTTCGCCTCGCCCTGGGGGGGAGCCTCTACCGCCTATCGAACGGATTGGTCCTTTTTCAAGAGGGCCTATTGTGGGATCATGGGTTCAAGGAGAGGCGCAAGGGCGCCTCCTCGACCGTCCTCCTTCCCTTCGGCTTCCGCGGCCGGGACGGGAAGGTGAACATCCGGGTGATCGTGCAGGCCGAGGACGGGCTCGTCACCGCCGTATTTTGGCAGGCGCTCTCCTCGGCCAAGGGGCGGAGGAGGGAATAGCCGACGGGGCGGCGAAGGCCGCGCCCCGGGGAGAGGATGATCGGGGGAAAGCCCGGCCGGTCGGGCCGCCCCCGCACGAAAAGAGGCGGGAGAGAAAGATGTGGGAACTGGGCGCGGCTCTGCCCCCCGCTCCGGGGCGCGGAGGCCCTGCCCGCGCGGAAATCCTTTTTCGAAAGGGGGGTTGGAAATGAGTGGGAGCGATGCTTGGTTCATGGCGTTCATGTTCTTCTGGCTGCTCATCTTGACCGTCGCGTTCGTT
>JAZGDQ010000368.1:0-5446 GCA_036477985.1 bacterium | reverse complement strand
CAGGGCCGGGGAGGGGATCTCCTCCCTTTTGACACGGCCTCGCCCGGCGCCCTAGATTTTTTCCCAGATGTTCCCGATTCCCAGAGAGGAAGCCCTCGCCATGATGCGCGCCGCCAGGCTTCGGCTGTCTTTCCCCCTCCTCCGGACCTTCCTCGCCCTTCTGCTCCTCGTGCACGTCCCCGTGGCCGGCGCCGCGGAGAAAACTTCGGATCTCGCCCGCCTCGCGGCGGCGGATTCCGTCATCGCCACTTTTTTGGATCTCGTCCAAATCCCCAGCCCCTCGGGCCGGGAGGAGAAGATCGCCCGCTTCATCCTCGGCCGGTTGCGCGCCATCGGCGCCGAGGCCCGGCGGGACGCCTTCGGGAACGTGGTGGCGCGCCTTCGGGCGAGCCCGGGGCGGGAGCGGGTTCCCCCCCTCCTCCTCGCGGCCCACATGGACACGGTCCCCGGGGACAAGAAGAACCCGATGCGGCCGGTGCGCCTCCGCATCCTCCGCATCGCGGGCGAGGAGTGGCTCGCCTCGGACGGGACGACCACCCTGGGCGGGGACGACAAGGCGGGCGTCGCCGTCATCCTGGACGTTCTCGCCCGCCTCGCGGGACGGCATCCGGCCCAGCCCGCCCCCCTCCCGCACGGCCCCATCGAGGCGGCCTTCACCCGCGAGGAGGAGACGACGGTGCGCGGCGCGCGCCGCCTGGAGACCGAGAAGCTCGACGCCCGCCACGCCCTCCTCCTCGACGGGGAGAAGCTCTACGAGGTGGTCTGGGAGCTGGCCGGGGCGACGGTGGTGACGGTCCGCGCGCACGGAGCGCGGGGGGGCCACTCGGGGATGGACATCGACCGGCCCGGCAACGTGAACGCCATCAAGGTCCTCTCGGGGATCGACGTCCAGATCCCCCAGGGCGTCCTGGAGCGGAGCGCGCGGGGGGTGATCGCCTCGATCAACGCGGGCTTGGTGGAGGGGGGCTCGGCCATGAACGCCATCGCTCCGGAGGCCAAGCTCACCTACCTCCTTCGGAGCGCCGAGGCGGCGGCCGAGGAGAGGGCGCTCGCGCGGATTCGCGCCATCGTCTCGCGCGCCGAGCGGAAGCATCAAACGCTTCAGAAGGATTTTCGGATCGAGCTGAAGATCGAGCGCCTCCTCCCGCCCTGGACGGCGAACCTGAAGTCCCCCCTCCTCGGGCTGGTGCGCGCGGCCGGCGAGCCCCTGGCGGGCCGTCCCCTCCGCCCCCTCTCCATCCACGCCGGCGCCGAGGCCAACGTCTACGCCCACAAGAAGAACGCCCGGGGGGAGACGCTCGAGCCCCTCCTCCTCGGCGTCGCCGACCTGCACGCCATCCACTCCACCCGCGAGCGGATGCGCTGGCGCTCCCTCATCCAGGGGCGCGACTGGGTGCTCGCCATCGTCCGCCGCCTCGCCGAGAAGGGCGGGCCCTAGAAGTCCGGCCGCTGGATCACCTCGATCCTCACGCCGTCCGGCCCCCGGAGGAGCGCTTTCGCCCTCCTTGCGGCCCGGGGGGACGGGATAGTAAGGTCGCCGGGAGTCCGATTTCGTTGAGGCGATTCCCGGCCTCGGGCGCCGCGCCTCCGCCCCGATGGAGGGAGCTTCTTGCTTACCGTGACCGAAGGCGCCCTGGCCGCCATGGCGCAAAAATTGGTCGAGGACGAATCCCCCGAGGGCGCCGTCGTGCGGTTTCACCTCGAAGGGGAGACCCTGCAGGTGAATGTGGACGCCGAGAAACCGGGCGACGCGAAGTTCGCCCACGAGGGCAAGACGGTTCTGGTCATCGACGGGGAGCTCTTGAAGCTCCTCGAGGGGAAGACGCTCGACGTCCGGGACACCGACGAGGGCCCCCAGCTCGCCTTCCGCTGAGGAGGCCGGGGGGCGCGCCCCCCGGTCGCGGCCCGCAGATGGAGGAAGGACATGCCCGTCACCGATTGGGACAAGCTGCCGGTCAAGGTCCCCTTTCCCGGCGTCTCGGTGGGGATCGTCTCCGGCGAGCACGTCATGATCAGCTACATTCACGCCGAGGGGGGGAACTCCACCCGGCGGCACCACCACGAGGCGGAGCAGATCTTCTGCCTCATCAGCGGCAGCGTGCGCGTCCAGACGGGGGACGAGCCCGTCTCCGTCCTCAAGCCGGGCGACGTCTGGTACGTCCCCGCCGACGCGGAGCACCAGGCCGACTACCTCGAGGACACCGTCGCCTTCGAGGCTTGCAGCCCCATCCGGCGGGACAACCTGGAGGGCTATCTCCACCAGGACACGCACTTCGTCGAGCAGCGCGACCTCGCCGCCATCCTGGAGGCGCAGAAGGAAGGATAGAGACCGGAACGGGAGTTTTCTCTTCACTCGACCGTCTTCCCCCGCACGCGAAGGGAGTCCACCCGGCGCATGCAAGAAAATTCGGCGGCGGCCCCCGCGGCCTCCCCCCGGCTTTACTACGGGTGGATCATCGTGGGGCTTTCCTTCTTCTCGATCGCCTTTCACTCCACCTCGCGCTTCTCCTTCTCCTTGTTCCAGGTTCCCCTCATCGGCGAGTTCGGCTGGGCGCGCGGCGCGCTCGGGGGGGCATATGCGCTCAACATGGCCGTCTACGCGCTGGCCAACCCGATAGCGGGCTCTCTCATGGACCGGTACGGCCCGCGCAAGGTCATGCCCTGGGGCTCTGTGCTGATCGGGCTGGGGCTGGCGGCGAGCTGGTTCATCGGCTCCCTCTGGCAGGTCTACCTCCTCACCGGGGTCTTCATGGGGATGGGGAGCGCGCTGAGCGGCTTCGCCCTCCACAGCGCCCAGGTGCCCAGGTGGTTCCGCCGCAAGCGCGGCCTGGCGACCGGGATCGTCCTCTCCGGCATCGGGGTGGGCGGGCTCTTTCTCTCCCCCGCCATCGAGCGGATGATCGCCCTCCTGAGCTGGCGCCACGCCTATCTCTTCTACGGCCTTTTCGTTCTCGTCGTCCTCGCCCCCTTGAATATTCTCCTCCTCCGCAACCGGCCCGAGGAGGTGGGCCAGGCGGTCGACGGCCTGCCGCCGAAGGAGGGCGCGGCCCCGGCGGAGGGCGCGGCCCCGGCGGAGGCGGGCGCCGCCCACGGGAGGCTCGGCCTGCTCGATGTCTTCTCCCTCCTGCGGCGGGATCGCCGCTTTTTCGCGATCATCTTCATGAGCTTCACCGCGGGCCTTCACATGAACATGATCTTCAGCCAGCTCTCCCTCTTCCTCGTGGACCAGGGCTACACCCTGGGCGCCGCGGCCATTGTCCTGGGGACGATCGGCTTCATGCGGATGATCGGCAGCATCGCGCTGGGCTCGGTGAGCGACCGCCTCGGCCGGAACCGCACCCTGGCCCTCAGCTACGCCCTCGCCTCCGTCGGCGTCGTCATTCTCCTTATCATCCCCCGGCTGGGGGCGGGGACGCTGGCGGGCTACCTCTTCGGCGTCGTCTACGGCTTCGGCTCGGGCGGGTCGGCCTCCACCGCCTCGGCCATGGCCGCCGATTTGTTCGGAAAACGCTCGTTCGGATCGGTGATGGGGACGCTGGAGATCTGCTTCGGCATGGGCGGGGTGGTCGCCCCCCCGCTCGCGGGCTTCGTCTTCGACTACACGCGGAGCTACGACATTCCCTTCGCGATCATCCTGGGCGCCATGCTCGTGGCGATCGTCATCGCCTTCTTCCTCCGGGTTCCCCGGCCCGGTTCGGAGTCTCCGGCCCGGTGAGGCCGCGTCCTCAACTCGCGCAAGAAGGTGGTGGGGGGCGGCGCCCTTCTCTCCATCGCCGCCCTCCTCATCCTTTAGTGTCTGGTGGCCTCCTACCCCGTCATCATCATCGGCGCCTTCCCCGTGGCGGAGGGCGAGGGGGCGCGATGATTCATCCCGCGCGCGGGAAGGGAAGGGCGCCTCGGACAGCGCAGGGGTGAGGAGCGGGGGCGGAATTCCGGCTTCGGGGTCGGCTCAGGGATCCGGCTGGGTGCCGGTGAGGAAGGCCGTGAGCAGGGAGGCGAAGTAGTCGCGGTTCTCGTTCCCCATCTCGACAGAGAGGCCCACGGTCCAGGTGGGGGGGTCGGTTTTGTTCTCCTGCGCCCAGGCGATCTCGGCCGTGAAATCGTCGAGCGAGATTTCGTTCACTTTGATGGAGCAAGAGACGGGAGGGTGGGGGATCGTCGGCTCCTGGGCGAGGACGAGCCGGAAGCCGCCCGAGCTGAAGTCCTTCGGCGTCTGGGGCTCATCCATCAGGTCGGGGATGAAGACGGAGATGCCGGGGGATTCGCCTTCCTGAGGCGGAGATTCAAACCGGGGGAAT
The DNA here is from genome assembly GCA_036477985.1 of bacterium. GTDB lineage: Bacteria > UBA8248 > UBA8248 > UBA8248 > UBA8248 > JAZGDQ01. Next base: position 1,148 of record JAZGDQ010000368.1, on the reverse strand, counting down.
AGGCGTTGATCTCCGGTTGATTCCATGGCCGGCCTCCCTTTATCCGATTCCAGACCCTTCCTCTGACACCTAAATGTCGCTCATATCTTTCCTGCGCGCAAGATGGTTTCCGCCGATTTCCCCCCCGCCGGGACGGGCGGCGATGTGCGGCGACGAGCGGTGACGGGCGGTGACGATCCGTGACGGGCGGCGAAGGGTCGGCCCGCCCGCCGCACGCCGGAGAGGAAGGGGGAAATGGAGAAGCCGCGGGAGAAAAAATCATCTCAAAAAGAGAATCCCTTTGCGGAAGCCGCGGCATCCAAGCACGAGCTTCCCCTCGAGGTGCGCAACCTGATTCACCGGCTTCAGCGCCACCACCACTTTTTCTCCGAGATGGAGGACATGGAGATCGCCCAGTTTCTCCGCCTGTGCAAGAAGGAGAGCTACGGGAAGGGGAGAAATATTTTCGAGGAGGGGGATGAGGGCCGGGCGTTTTATCTCATCATCGCGGGCGAAATCCGCATCCGCGTGGGGGAGAAGGAGGTCGCCCGCATCGGCGCCGGCGAGGTGTTCGGGGAGATGGCGATTCTCGACAACTCGCCCCGCTCGGCCACCGCCGAAACCATCGAGGACACCGTCGTCTTCTCCGTCGACCGCGATATCCTGGCCAAGAGCGCGCCCGCCGCGGGCTTCCAGATGGCGACCAGCCTCGCGCGCGAGCTCGCCGTAAAGCTCCGCGAGACGGATGTCCTCTTCAAGAAGAAGGAGCAGGAGCAGAGGAAGCCCCCCGCCCCGCTCGCCGGAATTCTCCGGGCCGGTGTTCGAACGCCGCGTCCGCCCCTGTTTTCTCTTCGTGTCCCGACGCCCCCGAATTTTGAGCGCGCCGATGAATGGGCGCCGCGGCCGGGCGCGCCGTTCCCCCCCCCTATCGATCCAGGACGATGATCTCCCCCGTCATGCTGGGCGGGTGCTCGCTGCACACGATCCGGAAGTTTCCCGCCGTGTCCGCCGTGAAGGATACGGTGGTGATGCGCCCGCGCTTTATCGTGAACGGTTTGGGGTGAAACCGCTCGATGGCGACGGTGTGCTTCGCCCCGTTGAGGCCGATGATCTTGAGGGTGACGCGGTCCCCCTTCCGGACCAGAATTTGCGATGGCTGAAAAATGTAG
>JAZGDQ010000367.1:0-2376 GCA_036477985.1 bacterium | reverse complement strand
AATATCTGATGAGAATAATCCCTTTGTCCGCCGAGCCCGGGGCGTCCGCAAAGCCGGGGGGCGGAGTCCGCCTCGGGCGGGCGCGCCTCCTCCCGGCGCTTCTCCTGATCCTTTTCTCATTCGGAATCCCCCGCCCCGCCGAGGCGGCTCCCGCCCCCTTTCCCAACCTGGCCCCAAACTTCCGCCTCGAGGCGGACGCGGACGCCATTCCCAAAGGGTGGCGGTGGGTTCCCCGCCCGGGGGGCGCCCCCTCAGCGCCGGCGACGCGGAAAGGGCGGCAGCAGGGCCGATCGCTTTACATCGCCGCCGGAGTCCAGGGCGGCTGGCGGACCGAGATCGAGGGGCTGCGGCCGGGGCGCCACTACCTCCTGCGCTTCTGGGTGCGGCGGGAGGGATGGCGGGACGGGGAGTACCCCCACTTTCGGATATTCGGGCGCGAGGTCCGGATGAACGAGCTTTTCTCCTGGGGGGGGTGGAGGTGGATCCGCTACGTTCTCAAGGCGCCCAAGGGGGACGGTGAGGGGAAAACCACTTTCACCTTCCTGAGCCGCGGCCTCTCCCACGGCGTCGCGATCGACGAGGTGGAGCTGCGCGAGATCGTCATTCCCCTCCTCGGGCCTGCCGAGGGGGAAACCGTGCGGGGCGGGCGCCTCTCCCTCTCCTGGAAGTTCATCCCCTCCGTGCTCGTCTTCCGGTTTTTCGTCGATCTTTCCCGGGACCCGCGCTTCCGGGAGGCCACGACGATCGAGGGGATGAGCCCTCTGCGGAGAACCGTCCGGGTCCGGCGCCCGCTCGCCGAGGGAAGATGGCACTGGAGAGTCCGAGCCCGGCTGGGAGCCGAGGAGGTGGCCCGCTCGGAGGTGCGGAGCTTCCGGGTGGAGGGGGCGGCGAGGGGAAAGAGGCCCGCCGGGGCGGGCGGCTCCCGGCCCGCGCCCCTCTACCCTTCCCAGAAGCACCCCGCCTTCTTCCCCATCGGCATATACGCGGGCAATCCGAAGACCTTCGGGGAGCTGAAGCGGGCCGGCTTCAACACCATCCTCACGGGGGGGAGCTTCGCCCAGGCGGAGCGCCGCATCCGGGCGGCGGCGGGCCACGGCCTCAAGGCCCTCGTCCGCGTTCCCTACAGAAAGCGCAAGCAGCTTCAGGCGTTCGTCGGGCGGGTGTCCTCCTCGCCCGGCCTGCTGGGGTGGTATCTGGAGGATGAACCCGAAGGAAGGGGGGTTCCCCCCGTGGTAATATGGGTGAACGGCCTCACCCTCCGAACAGACCAATCAAGGCACATGACCACTCTCGCCCTTTTGCGCTCCCGCCTCGCCCGGCACTACGGCCCGGCGGTGAACGTCGTCATGGTGGACCCCTACCCCATCCCGACCCAGCCCTTCACCTGGCTCACCGATTCGATAGACGAGGTTCACCGACAGCTCGGCCCCGAAAAACCCGTCTGGGCGATCATCCAGGCGTTCAACTGGGGCTTGGAGCGGCATTACCAAAAAGGGCGGGCCAGCCGCTACCCCACCTTCACGGAACAGCGGGCGCTGGCCTATCTCTCGATCGCCCACGGCGCCCGGGGAATCTTCTTTTTCCAAGAAGCCCACGCCCGCAGGAGCCGCCCGCACTGGGAGGGCGTGAAGAGGCTGGCCGGGGAGCTTCGCTGCCTCTCTCCCCTTCTCTCCTCCACGGTAAAATCCCTCCCGCCCGCGCTCCTCGCCTCGGGCCGGGACGCGCGGGGCAAGCCGGCCGTTCACTACATCATCAAGAGACTGGGCCCGAAGGCCCCCCCGTCGGGACCGGGTTGTCCCTCCCTTCGAAGCGGGCGATATCTCATCGCCGTCAACGCCGAACCGAAAACCGCGGAGGCTGTGTTCCACGGGTTCGCGCCCCGGGAGCGCGGCGCCTTCGAGATTTTCAGGCGGGAGGTCAGAACATTTCGGGGCGGGCAGATGCGCGAGACGTTCGAGCCCCGCGGGGTGCGCGTGTGGCGGCTGGAAAACGGGGAGTGCGGGAAGCCGGCTCCCGGCGGCGAGCCGCCGGGGGGGGCGCTTGCCCGTCAAGCGGAGGGGGGGACGAAAAATGCCGGGGAGAGGCAGCGACGCCCCTCCCCGGCCGGGAATTCGGTTTCGATCAAACTCGCATCAAGGGGTCGCGGGGCTCGCCACCAACAAAAAACCCACCTTGAGCACCTCGATCAGGTCCAGAATCTCTGCCAGCGAGGCGCCGGCCACGACCGCCGCAACGATGGTCGGATCCAACGCCGCCTTGTCGAGTTTGTCGTCTTCGTCGCCTGTGTCGCCTTCGTCGCCTTCGTCGCCTGTGTCGCCGTCGCCTTCCTCGGTCTTCAACCCGGCGGCGAGTATATTCGGGTCAAGGCCCATATCC
>JAZGDQ010000366.1:0-2220 GCA_036477985.1 bacterium | reverse complement strand
CCCCCGCCCGCTGGGTCTACTTCGAGGCGGTCTCCCTCGATCGCCTCACCGGGCGGTGCGCCCGCATCTTCGACCGCCTGGGGGTGGAGGCGGTGTCCATCGACGGCGGCCCCCACACCCAGGCCGCGCGCGAGGTGCACGACCTCCTGCCCGAGGGCGCCTTCATCTGGCGCCACACCGAGGGGGAGATGACGGTGAAGCGGGTGGACTTCCTCGGGGTGGAGCGCCGCCACGTGCGCCTGGGGCGGGAGGATCTGATCGACCTCCTCGTCGAGGAGATTCACGGCGGGCCGGACGCCGTGCGGATGCCCGCGCCGCGGAGTGCGGCCGAGGAGGAGGTGCTCGCGGCCGTGGAGCGCCACCTCATGAACCTGCGCAAGCGCCGGACGCCGCGCGCGGGGGGGGCCGAGGCGCTCCGCTACGAGAAGAACGAAAACCACTTCGCCTTCGCGATGGCCTTCGCCAAGCTGGCCGAGGAGCTGGCCGCGAGCGAGGGCGTCCTCGTCCCGGCGGCGGGGGGAACGGTTCCCCCCGCAGGGCCGGCGGCGGGGGGCGCGGCCGCCCCGAGCGGGTGGATCGCGCCCGAGGAGATCTGGAGACGACCCCTGGGGAGGAGATGAGAGATGAACCCGAAGGAAGAGCGCATCGGACGGGGGGACGCCCCCCGGCGCAAACGGGCGAGTTCGCCGCGCAGGAAAGCCGCCGCCGCCGGGAGCCGGCGCCCCCGCAAGACGGCCGCGGCGGGTACGACCCGGGAGGCGGCTGCGGTCCGCCTCTCGGGCGCGCTCGATCCGGACGAGCGCCTCTGGCGCCCCCTCTCGGCGGGCAAGTCGGGGCTCCCCGCCTTCACCCACGAGCGGGTCCAGCGCATCGCCCACGACCTGTGGCTCACGAACCTGATGGGCAAGCGCCTCATCGAGATCGTGACGGACCACGTGGTGGGCGAGGGCGTCTCCTGGCAGTCGGAGGACCCCCTCGCCCTCGAGGCCGTCCTGGGCTTCTGGGGGGATCCGGTGAACCAGCTCGACCTGCGCTTCGAGCGCCTCGTGAGCGAGCTCGGCATCTACGGCGAGCTCCTTCTCCCGGTCGCCGTCTCCCAATTCGAGGGCCGGGTGCGGCTGGGCTACATCAGCCCCCGCCTCATCGAGGAGGTGGTCTCCGACCCGGACAACTGCGCCCTCGACATCGGGGTGGTGCTGCGGCGCGAGGACGGCCGGCCCGGCAAGCGGGTGCGGACGGTGCTCGCGGGCGATCCGCGCGAGTACCTGGGCGCGGCCGCCTGGAAGGAGCGCGAGAAGTTCACCTCGGGCGAGGCTTTTCTGTTCCAGATCAACAAGGCGAGCGACGCCGCCCGGGGAACCTCCGACATCCTCGCCGCCATCGACTGGATCGACGCCTACGAGCGCTTCGTCTTCGACGCCGCCGAGCGGGCGCGAATTCAGAACAGCTTCATCTACGACGTCACCCTCAAGGGGGCGGGCCCGGAGAAGATCGCCGAGTGGCTCTCGGAGAACGGGGTGGCGCCGCGTCCCTCGAGCGTGCGCGTCCACAACGAGAAGGAGGAGTGGCGGGTCGTCTCGCCCGACCTGAAGAGCGGGGACCAGGGGGTGCAGGGGCTGGCCAAGATGATGCGCGGCTACGTCCTGGGCGGGATGGGGATGCCGGTCCACTGGTTCGGCCAGGGGGAGGACGTGAACCGGGCCTCGGCGGAGTCGATGGACCAGCCCACCCTGAAGAAGATGACGCGGCGCCAGCGCACCGTTCGTCACATCCTGCGCCGGATGGCGGACAAGCAGCTCGAGGAGGCGCACAAGGTCGGGCGGATCCCGGCCGAGGCGGTGCGCGCGGGGGCGCGGCCCGTCCTGCCCGAGATCTCGGTGCGGGACACCGAGAAGATCGCCGGCGCCCTCCACAAGGTGAGCCAGGCGCTCGACCTCGCCGCCCAGCGGGAGTGGATCGACCCCGAGGCCGCGGGCCGCCTCTTCGCCCACCTCGCCAGCCAGCTGGGGCTCGAGGTCAACGAGGAGGGGTCTTAGCGCCCCTCCCACCGCTCGAGCGCGGTGTTGATCTTGTGCAGGATCTCGAAGGGCCCCGGGATGCGGTCGGTGATCATGAGCCAGAGGAAGATGGCCGCCCTCTCTCTCCCCCCTCACTCGGCCGCCGCGGCGCAGCGGAAGCCGCTGATGTTGTTGCGCAGATCGGGCGCGTGGTAGTCGCGGA
>JAZGDQ010000365.1:0-3968 GCA_036477985.1 bacterium | reverse complement strand
GTGTCGTCCATCGCCATCCGCGGGGCCTCCCCGTTCATGGCGGTCAGGACGTTCTCGCCCGCGCCGAAGCCGCGGTCGGCCGCGAGGGGGGGCCAGGGGCTCTGCTCCTCGTTCTCGCGCACGCAGTAGGTGAACTTGCAGGGGCTCCCGAAGGTGCTCATGTCGGAGATTCCCGGGAGCGCGCCGCCCAGGTTCATGAGGAGGAGCCGGATGGCGCGCCCGACGGTGGCGTTCGCCCGGAAGCCGGGGCCGAAGCAGCCCGAGCCGGCGTGGAGCCCGGCCTCGCGCGCGAAGGGGCCGTTCAGGATGAGAAGGGGCCCTCCCGGCCCCATGGTGGCCTGTATGCCCCCCAGGTTGAAAGATTCGATGAGGAGGGCCTCGAGCGCCCCGAGGACGAGGGGGAGATGGGCGGGCCGGCAGCCGGCCATGACGGCGTGCATGGCCGCGCCCTCGACCGTCGCCTCATGGTCGGCGGGCGGGACGGGCCCGAGGACCTCGCCCGGCGCCCGCGAGGTTCCCTCCAGCATCCAGGCCAGACGCGCCTCGGTGGGGGTGACGACGGGGAGACCGTCCGACCACGGGAGATCGAAGAAGTGCTCGAAGGGATCGGGCGCGGTTTCCATCGCGGGCTCCTGGAGGTGTCGGGTGAGCCGGATAGTAGCCCAATTCCGGGGAATTTTCAGCCGGGTCGCGCCGAGGGGGGGAAGCGCCTGTGCCGGGGTTCATCGTTTTTCGGTGAAGGGCGACACTTCGGCCCGGCTCCCGCGCGCCGATATTCATTGTGAGGGGCCGATGCCCCGGAGAAGTGGAGCGAAACCGCCCGGCGAGATGAGGAGCGGAGACAACCATGTTTTTTGTGATTCCCACGCTGTCCGGAAAGAAAAACCCGAGGGCCCGCCGCTGGCTCCGGCGGAAAGAGGACCGCACGCCGGCCGAATCCGGGGCGTCCGGCCGCGTCCCCACGCCCGGCCGCGTCACGCGCGAGAAGGGCGAGGGGGGAAACGTCCTCGTCGCGCAGCTGCGGCGCAAGTACGAATTCTTCGCAGAGATGACGGACCGGGAGATCCTCGCGTTTTTGGAGATGAGCGAGCGCAGGCTCTTCGAGGAGGGCGAGGAGATCCTCCGGAGGGGGGATTCAGGGAGCGACTTCTACCTCATCATCTTCGGGGAGGTCCGCATACGGGCCGGGGACCAGGAGCTTTCCTTCCTCGACCCGGGCGAGTGCTTCGGGGAGATGGGGGCGCTGCAGGAGAAGCCGCGCAGCGCGACCGTGATCGCCACCAAGCCCACCCTGCTCCTGCGGGTGGAGCGGGACGCGCTGTTCGGGGAGCCCTCCGTCCTCGGCGGCAAGATACTCACCTACCTGGTCCGCCAGCTCTCGATCAAGCTGCGGAGGGCGAACGCGCGCTTCCGGAGACGCCGCGAGTAAACTAGCGCAGGACCTTGACGATCTTCATGTTGAAGTCGAGGGGGGGGGCGGAGCGGACGAGGGCGCTCGAGGAGATGTAGTCCACCCCCGTCTCGGCGATCTCGCGCAGGCCGGCGCCCGGCGGCAGGCCGCCACCCTTGATCCCCGACGCCTCGAGCACATAGGGCTTCCCCGTCCGGGAGGCCGCCCCGCGCGCGCGGGCGAGGCCCACCGCCTCGCGCAGGGCCGCGGCGTCCATGTTGTCGAGCAGGATCATGTGGACCCGGCCGTCCTCGATCACCTCGCCGAGCTGGGCGAGGGATTGGACCTCGATCTGGATCTCCACCATGTAGCGCCGGTCCCACCGCGCGTCCACGGCGGCGGGGATCGAGCCCGCCACGGCGATGTCGTTGTCCTTGATCAACTCCCCGTCGAACATCCCGAGCCTGTGGTTCTTCCCCCCGCCCACGCGCACCCCGCACTTCTCGAAGAACATGAGGCCGGGCCGGCCCTTGCGGGTGTCGAGAATCCCGCGGAAGCCGGGGGGGAACTCGCCGAACGCCTCCAGGACGCCGCGCGTGTGGGTGGCGATTTCCGAGACGTAGGAGAGGAGGTTGAGCGCCGTGCGCTCGGCCTTCATCAGGATCTGCCCGTGGCCGCGGACGCGGGCGAGCAGATCGCCGGGCGCGAAGGCCGCCCCCTCCTCGGCCTCCCACCGAATCTCGGGCGGCGCCCCCCGGTCGAGGGCGAGGAGGCGCTGGGCCTCCTCGAAAAGGGGGAGGAGGTAGGGCCTCCCCGCCAGGACGCCCGCCGACTTCGCGCGGATCTCGGCCTCGCACACGGGGCCGCCCTCGGTCTCCACGTGGAGGGGCGCGCTCCCGAAGTCGTCGAGCAGCCACTCCCGCAGCCTGGCCCGCAGGTCCACGATGCACGCTCCCTTCGGGAATTCGTTTGACGGATTCGGCGGCGCGGCGCGCCCGGGAGGCCCCCGGCCGCTAAACGATCTCGAGCATCCGCTCGATGGGAATCCGCGCCCGGGCGCCCAGCTCCGGGTCCACCGTCACCTCGTGGACGCCGTCGCGGAGCGACTCGTAGAGGTTCCGCAGGGTGTTCTGCTTCATGTAGGCGCACACCGCATCGGGGCTCGCCGGCACCAGCTTCTTATCGGGCGCCGCCTTGGACATCGGGTAGAGGTTGCCCACCTCGGTCGCCATGATGACGGTGGACTGGGGAACCTCGCGGACGAGCTTCACCATGCCCTGGGTGGAGCGGAACTGCATCAAGTCCTCGGGCACGAGGCCGGAAGTCACCTGGCGCATGCAGGCGCTCGTGCAGCCGCACTCGGGGTGGACGACGATGGCGGCCTCGGGGTGGAGCCGGCGCGCCTCCTCGACGTGGTGGGGGCGGATGCGCTCGTGGACGTGGCAGGCGCCCAGCATGAGCCAGAGGCGGTCGAGGGAGTGCCCCTGCTTCTCGATCAGCCTGGCGGCGTAGAAGCCGAGGAAGACGTCCGGAAGGAAGAGGATGGGCTGGTCGGCGCTTGAGTTCTCCAGGACGTGGAGGAGCACCTTGCCCGCGTTCGCCGAGGCGCAGCAGTAATCGCTCTCGGCCTTCACCTCGATGTAGGTGTTCACGTAGCTGATGACGAGGCCCTCGGGGTTCGCCCGCTTCCACTCGCGGATCTTCTCCGGGTCGGCGTGGGCGGCGAGGGAGCAGAGCGCCCCCAGGTCGGGGGAGAGGACCTTCTGGTGGGGCTTCTTCATCGCGGCCAGGATCTGGTTCATGAAGAGGACGGAGGGCTCGACGAGGTAGTCGGCGTCCGAATCGGCCCCCGTGCGGGCCAGGAAGAGGGAGTCGCCCACGGCGTCGGCCATGTCCTGAACGTCGCCCAGCGTGTAGTTGTGGGCGAGTACGAGCGCATTGCGCTCGACCTTGAGGCGGCGGATCTCCCCCTTGAGCCACCGGCGCTCCTCCTCGGGGATGCCGCCGGGCAGCGCCTCGGCCGGGATGGGGGGGACCTCGATGTCGGGGCCGAGGTCGATCTGGTCCATCGAGGCGATGGCCTCCCGCGCGGGGAGGATGTCGCCCGCGATCACTTCCCTCTGAATTTCCACGATACCTCTATCTCCTTGCTTCTCCCGTGAAAAAGCGGTCTTCGAGGCGGCGGCCGGGCTCCCTCCCCGGCGACGGTTTCCCCCCGCCCCGCGGCGGCCGGCCGGATACAGCCCGATTGTCCTCCGATTCGGGCGGATTCCACAAGCCCGATCCGGGATCGGGGCCGGGTTCCGCCGGAGGGCATATACGAGGCGGGGCGTCCCTCCCCGCCCGGCTCAGCCGCCCCCGCCCGGCTCAGCCGCCCCCGCCTGGCGCAGCCGCCGGGCGAAGCCGCCGCGCGCGCCTCCTCCTTCCTTTCTCTCTCATTCTTTCCTTTCCCTCCTCCTCCCTCCTTTCCCTCCTCCTCCCTCCTTTCCCTCCTCCTCCCTCCTTTCCCGCCTCCTCTTTCCTTTCCCGCCTCCTCTTTCCTTTCCCGCCTCCTCTTTCCTTTCCCGCCTCCTCCCCC
>JAZGDQ010000364.1:0-7656 GCA_036477985.1 bacterium | reverse complement strand
CCCGGTGGGGAACCATTCCCGGTGGGGGACCCTTCCCGGAGGGAATCAGCCGCCCGGGGGGGCGCCGTCCAGGATCTCCAGAATCTCCTTGAGCTCGCGCTGCAGCCAGGAGATGTCCACCCTCTCCTTCCGCTCGAAGGGAAGGACCGGCGCCGGCTGAGAGCCCGCCGGGGCGGCGGCCTCCCCGCGGCCCGACCGTTGGCGCTGAAGCTGCTTCTTGGCGCCGGCGATGGTGAAATTTTCCTCGTAGAGGAGGTGCTTGATCGAGAAGATGAGCTCGACGTCCTTGCGGCGGTAAATGCGCTGGCCGGAATCCCCCTTCGCCGGGCGGAGCATCTTGAACTCGCTCTCCCAGTAGCGGAGAACGTGGGGCTTCGTCCCCGTCAGCTCCGCCACCTCGCCGATCTTGAAGAAGAGCTTGTCGGGAATCTGGGTATGCGAAGCTTCCTCGCCCATCCCGTTCCTCCTACTTCGGGCCGGATTGCCGAACCAGGAACGAACCCGAAAAGCCCGCCCGGGCGACGCGTCCCCGGAGGGCGAGGGCCTCGCCCCGCGTCAGCCTGCCCGTCCGGACGGTCTGGAAGCGGGTCTTCCCTCCCGACCGGGAGGCGAGCTCCCCCCGAAGGCCGGCGTCCTCCACCTGATCGAGCCGCTGGGCGGCGTTCTCCAAATCGGAGAAGGTCCCCGCCGAAACGCGCCACACCCCCCCGGCGCGGTACACGGAGGCCTTGATCTTCTTCTGCCGCGCGAGGGCGACGATGGCCTCGGCCTCGTCCCGGCTCGAGAATTTTCCGAGGAGGACGTCGTTCAGGGTGCGCCCCCCCCGGCGCGGGGTGACGAAGGCCTCGAATCCCTTGGCGCGCAGCTTGCTGACGAATGACTTCACGCACCGCTCGGTGCGGCAGGTCGCCACCTGGACGCTGTAGTAGGTCCCCTTCGGGGCCACCTTCGGGGCCGGAGCCGGGGGGCGCTTCCGCTTGGCGGCCGGGCGCGCGGGCGGGGCGGGCGCCTTTCGGGCCGCGCGACGCCGCGAGGGGCGCACCCGGGCCGGGGCGGGCGCCGCAGAAGCTGTTCGCTTTCGGGCGGCCTTGGCCGCCGCCGCCGCCGCAGACGGCCTTTTGGCGGCGCACGGATTCACCGGCTTTTTCTGGGAAAGGTCCACGACGGGCACGACCTGGGGCTTGATGGAGACAGCGGCGGCGGGCTTGGCGGGCTCCTCGGCTTTCTCGCCTTCCGGGGCGCCGCCCTCCTTCTTCCCCGAAATTCCCTTGGCCCGCTCCTCGGTCTCGGCCTCTATCTCCTTGAGGAGAGCGAGCTGGCGGCGCTTGCGCTCCCGGGCGGCGCGCCGGGCCTTGAGGCGATTCTCCTTCGCCAGCTTCTCCTGGGCGAGCTTCGCTTCGATCCGCTTGCGCTCCTTCTCCAGGCGGGGGAGCCACCAGTATTGGTAGCCGGCCCAGGAGCCTCCGCCCAGGAGGAGGATGACCGCGACCGCGATTCCGATGAGCCGGATGAGCCCGCCCCCTTTGCCTCCCTTGCCCTTCTTCTTCGGGGCCGTTCCCCCTTCTTCGGGCGCGTCGAGATCGTCGTCGAGATCGCCGAAATCCTCCTCGCCTCCACCCTCATCCGAATCGTCGTCGTCGTCGAGCAGGTTCACCCCTTTTTGCGCCATAACACTCTTCCCTTTTTTCCGGGATCACTCGCCCCGGGCGCTGGCCGCCTCGGCGATGATCTTCTCGGAAACGTGGGCGGGCACTTCCTCGTAATGGGAGAATTCCATGGTGAAATCCCCGCGGTCGGCCGTCATCGAGCGGAGGGCCGGCGCGTAGTTCAGCACCTCGGACATCGGGATCTGCGCCTTGATGGCCTGCTTTCCTCCGGGGCCGGGCGCCATTCCCTGGACGCGGCCGCGCTTGGAGTTAAGGTCGCCGATGATGTCGCCCATGTAGTCGTCGGGGACGATCACCTCCATGTTCATGATGGGCTCGAGGAGGGTGGGCTTGCAGTCCATCATCCCCTTCTTGAAGCCCATCGAGCCGGCGATCTTGAAGGCCATCTCGGAGCTGTCCACCGTGTGGTGGCTTCCGTCGTAGAGGGTGACGCGCAGATCCGTCACCGGATAGCCGGCGAGCATCCCGGCCCCCATCGCCTCGACGATGCCCTTCTCGACGGCGGGGATGAAGGTTTTGGGAATGACGCCGCCGACGATCTTGTCGAGAAACTCGAACCCCTCTCCCCTCGCCCGGGGTTCGATCTCGAGCCAGGTGTCGCCGAACTGCCCGCGCCCGCCCGTCTGCTTCTTGTAGCGCCCCTGCACCTTCGTGCGCCCCTTGATGGTCTCCCGGTAGGGGACGCGCGGGGTGCTCATCTCCACCTCGACGCTGTACTTGCGCTTGATTCGGTCGATCGCCACCTCCAGGTGGAGGACGCCCAGGCCCGAGAGAAGGAGGTCCTTCGTCTGTCCGTCGCGGCTGACGCCCAGCACCGGGTCCTCCTCCTGCATCCGTCTCAGCGCCCCGCTCAGCTTCTCCTCATCCCCCTTGCTCTTGGGGGCGACGGCGTAGGAGATGGCCGGGGTCGGGAAGGCGATGGGCGCGAACAGGGCCGGCGCATTCTCGTCGCAGAGCGTGTCCCCCGTCTTCGTGACCTTGAGCTTGGCCGCGGCGGCGATGTCTCCCGGGACGAGGCGATCCGAGACCGGTTTCTGGTTTTTCCCCTGGATGAAGAGGATCGAGCCCATCCGCTCGCGCTCCTCGCGGTTGGCGTTCCACACCGTGGCGTCCGGGGGGAGGGAGCCCGACATGACGCGGAAGTAGTTGAGCTTGCCGGCGAAGGAATCCACCACCGTCTTGAAGACGAGGGCCCGGAAGGGAGCGTCCGGGGAGGCCTCGACGGCGACGCCGCTCCCGTCGGACTGGGCCGTGGCGGGCGGCCGATCGGCCGGGGAGGCGCCCAGGAGGGCGAGGGCGCCCAGAAGGGCGTCGGTCCCCACGTTCGTGAGCCCGCAGCCGCACAGGACGGGGAGGCAGGAGCCGTCCAGGATGTTCAAGCGCAGCCCCTGGACGATCTCCTCGGGGCTGAGCTCTCCCTCCTCGAGGTATTTCTCGAGAAGGGTCTCGTCCGCCTCGGCGGCGAATTCGATGAGATTCCCGCGGTGCTCCTCGTAGGCGTCGGCCAGATCCGCCGGAATCTCCCCCTCCGCGCCCTTTCCGCTCCCGCCGGGCTCGTAGGTGAGCGCCTTGCCCGAGATCAGGTCCACCACCCCGCGGAAGGAGTCCCCGCTCCCGATGGGAAGCTGCAGGAGGGCGGGCCGAGCGCCCAGAATCTTCTCGGTGTTCTCCACCGCCCGCATTATGTCGGCCTGCTCGTGGTCCATCTGGTTGACGAAGAGAAACCGCGGGAGACCCTCCTCCCCCGCCCAGGCGTACACCTTCTCGGTGATCACCTTGGGCTCGGAGTGGCTGTTGACGACGATGACGGCGTTGTCCACGGCCCGGACGGCGGCCACCGTCTCGGCGATGAAGTTCGAGTAGCCGGGCGTGTCCACCAGGTTGAGCCGCTTCCCCTCCCAATCGACGAAGGCGACGGCGGCGGAGATCGAGGAGCCCCGCTTCACCTCCTCGGGCTCGGCGTCGAGAATGGTGTTGCCCGCGTCCACCTTCCCCTGGCGGTCCGTGCTTCCCGCCGTGAAGAGACACGCCTCCACAAGGGAGGTCTTGCCGTTGCCTCCTTCCCCGAAGAAACCGATGTTCCGCAGCTCGGAAACCTGGTGAGCAGCCATTCGATGAAACACCTCCGCTTTCCATGCCCCGCGCGGTGGATCGGGACCCCTTACCCCGGGCAGGGATTATCGAAAAGTCCGCCGTGAAACCTCATGCATTTTATGATGCCACCACACGCCTTGTTTGTCAATCATATTGAATAACTTGGGGGTATACCGTTAAAGCGTGGCATCAACTTTGGCCCATCCTTCCAATGACTTCCGGGAAGCGGCGGGCGGAGCCTATCTTCTCCCCCCGCCTCCCCTTCTCCCTCCGCCGCGCCCCGCGCGGGCGCCGCGCCCGCGGGCGGGCTTGCCCACCTTGCGGCGGAAGACGATCCGCACCGGGGTTCCCTCGAAGCCGAACTTCTCGCGGATCTGGTTCTCGATGTACCTGCCGTAGGTCTCATGCGGCATGCCGCTTGCGAAGAGGACGATGCGGGGCGGGGCGACCGAGGCCTGGGTGGCGTAGAGGATCTTCGGCCGCCTGCCCTTGGAGCCCGCCGGGGGGGGATGGGCCTTGGTCCACTCGGCGAGGGCCAGGTTGAGCGCGCGCGTCGGGACGCGCCTTCGGTGGGAGGCCGAGGCGGTCTCGAAGGCCTCGAAGACCCGCTCGCAGCGCTGCCCCGTCAGGGCCGAGGCCGAGAGAACGGGGGCGAAGTCGATGTGGACGAGCTTCTCCCGCAGCGCGCGCACGGCCTCGTCGAAGGTCTTCGAGTCCTTCTCCACCAGGTCCCACTTGTTGAGGAGGACGACGCAGGCGCGCCCGGAGTCGACGATGTGGTGCGCGATCTGCGCGTCCATCGAGCGCACCCCCTCGGTGGCGTCCACGATGAGGAGGACGACCTCGGCCCGCTCGATGCTCCGGTAGGCGAGAATCATGCTCACGGCCTCGACCTTGCGGTCCCCGATCTTCCCCCGCCGCCGGATCCCGGCCGTGTCGATGAAGCGGTAGACCTTGTCCCCCCGGCGCAGGAGGGAGTCGATCGGATCGCGCGTGGTGCCGGGCAACGGGCTCACCAGGGTGCGCTCATCCCCCAGGAGGCGGTTGATGAGCGAGGACTTCCCCACGTTGGGCCGGCCCACGACGGCCACGCGAATCTCCCCCTCCTGGGGCGGCTCGGCCTCCTCCCCGGGCGCGCGGGCGAGGGCGGCCTGGAGGAGCTCGGCCACCCCGGTGGCGTGCTCGGCCGAGATGGGGAGGGGATCGCCCAGCCCGAGGCGGGCGAAATCCCACAGCGTGTCCCCCGCCCCCTTCACGTCGATCTTGTTCACGGCCAGGAGGACGGGCTTGCCCGCGGCGCGCACCATATCGGCGATCTGGGCGTCCTGCGGGAGGAGCCCCTCGGCGCCGTCCACCATGGTGATCACCACATCGGCCTCCTCGATGGCCGAGGCCGTCTGGCGGGCGATGAGGGGGCTGAACGGATCGTCCTCGGGGGCGGCGATTCCCCCCGTGTCGACGGCGAGGAAGGTCCTCCCCTCCCACTCTCCGCGGCCGAAGTGGCGGTCGCGCGTCACCCCCGGCTCGGGGCGCACGATGGCCTGGCGCCGTCCCACCATCCGGTTGAAGAGGGTGGATTTCCCCACGTTCGGGCGGCCGACGATGACCAGGGCGGGGAGCGTCATCCGGGGGGGTCCTCTCTGCCGGTTGCGGGGCGCGAGGGGGCGCCTGCGGCCGGGCTAGCGCCCCTGGGAGAGCCTGAGGGAGGCGCCGCGGATCGGGCGCTCCCGCCGGGCGCGGCGGGGGCGCAGGCCCACGAAGCGGCTGATGCCGTCGGCGATTCCCTTGGCGATGGCCTGGCGGTACTTGGCCTTGCGGCTCCGCTTGGCCTCGGTGGGATTCGAGATGAAGGCGGTTTCGATGAGGATGCTCGGCATCCGGGCGCCCAGGAGGACGAAGAAGGGGCCGCGCTTCACCCCCAGGTTCTTGACCCGGCCGAAGCGCCGGTTGAGGCGGGAGACGAGGGCGGTCTGGACGCTCTTGGCCAGCTGATGGGATTCGGTCACCTTGGAGCGGAGCATGAGGTCGTTGAGGATCTTTTGGAGATCGGTCATCCGGTCGACGCTGGTATTGCTCTCGCGGGCGGCCAGCTTGAGGGCGCGCGCGCTCGAGGCCTCGCTCAGAAGATAGGTCTCCACCCCCTGGGTGCGGCGGATGGGGGCGCTGTTGGCGTGAATCGAGACGAACACGTCGGCGTCGAACTCGTTGGCGATCTCGGTCCTGCGCTCGAGGGGAATGTAGCGGTCCCGCCGCCGGGTGAGGCGCAGGCGGTTTCCGCGGAGGCGCTTGGCGAGGATGCGCTCGGCGCGGCGGGTGATGTCGAGGACGAAGGTCTTTTCGACCAGCCCGTAGAGGCCCTTCGCGCCGGGGTCCCTCCCTCCGTGGCCCGGGTCGAGGACGATTCGCCCGACGCCGGCGCGGAAGCGGGCCGCGACGTCGAGGGCGCGCCGGCGCTCGGCGGCCGAGGGCGGCGCACGGCGCTCCTCGATCCGGAAGGGGCGGCCCGCTTGGGCGCTCCTCCCCTTCTTCCCTCTGTCTCGCCTCCCCTTTTCCCGCCGGCTCCCCTTCCCCCGCGCCTTCTTCGCCCGCGATGGATCGGGCCCGGCCCGCGTCGCGCGCTTTCCCTCCCCTCCCCTCCGGCGCAGGTCGATGACGATGCGGTCGGGCTCGGGCAGGGTGAAGACGCGGTGGCGGATGGAGGAGGGTTCGAGATCCATCACCAGGCGCAGGCGCCCGCCCCGGGGGCGGCCGAAGCGCAGCTTGCGCACGAGGGAGCGCCCGTCCGGGCCCGACCCCCGCAGCCTCGGGATCTTGACGCGCCGCCCGAGGCGGCCGGCCGGGATGTCGAGGAAGAGGCGGGGCGGCTTCTTGAGGCGCCCGACCCGGAAATCCAGGGTCTCTCGGTTCAGGATGAGGACCACCCGGGCGTAGCCCGTCGTGGCGAAATGGCGCACCCCCAGAACGAGGGTCTGCGGGGAGCGGGCCGCCGCCGCGGGGGAGGGGCCCCACGCTCCGGCTCCGGCCGCCCAGGCGGCGAGGGAGATCAGGGCGAGGGCGGGATAGCGGGCCGCCGTGCGGGTCCGGGTCGCCGGGCGGTTCCGGGGGTGCATCCTCTGACCGTAGCGGACGCCGCAGCCCATGGCTCGGCCTCCCGGGCGGAAGGTTCGATCAGAAGGGCATTCTACGGAATCAGGTGCCGAACTTCCAGCTATTCAAATACTCTTCCTGCTCGGCGGTCAGCGAGTCGATCCGCACGCCCAGGCTCTCCAGCTTGATCCGGGCGATCTCCTCGTCCATTTGGGGGGGGATGACGTGAACCTTTTTCTCGAGGTTTTTCCCCTCCTTCACCAGATACTCGGCCGCCAGGGCCTGGTTGGCGAAGCTCATGTCCATGACGCTGCTGGGATGGCCCTCGGCTGTGGCCAGATTCACGAGGCGCCCTCCCCCGAGGATGATGATGCGCCTTCCGTCCTCGAGGGTGTACTCGTCCACCAGGTCGCGGATCTCGCGCTTGGCCACGGCCGCCTTCTCCAGGCCGGCGACGTCGATCTCCACGTCGAAGTGGCCCGAGTTGGCGATGATGGCCCCGTCGCGCATCTTCATGATGTGCTCGAGGCGGATGACGCTCGTGTCCCCGGTGACGGTGCAGAAGAAATCCCCGATCTCGGCGGCCTCGGCGATGGGCATGACCCGGAACCCGTCCATGAGAGCCTCGAGGGCGCGCACGGGCTGCACCTCGGTGACGATGACGTTCGCCCCCATCCCGCGGGCCCGGCTGGCCAGGCCCTTCCCGCACCAGCCGTAGCCGGCGACGACGAAGTTCGCCCCGGCCAGAAGGCGGTTCGTCGCCCGGATGATGCCGTCGATCGTGCTCTGCCCGGTTCCGTAGCGGTTG
>JAZGDQ010000363.1:0-2005 GCA_036477985.1 bacterium | reverse complement strand
AGGGAATCGGGGACTTCCCCTAATCTCATTGTATTTCTTGCTTTTTTTCGCTCCCGGTGTTAGTAAAGTAAGTCGGATTTTGGTTTGTTTTCTTTTCGCCCACCGGGGTCCCCACCGATATGGTTTTTGGCGCCATTCTGGGACTCTTCTCGAACGACCTGGCAATCGACCTCGGGACAGCCAACACCCTGGTCTACGTCAAGGGCAAGGGCGTCATCTTGCACGAGCCCTCGGTGGTGACCATCCACAAAGACACGAAGCAGATCCTCGCCGTGGGCAACGAAGCCAAGGCCATGCTCGGCCGCACGCCTGGCAACATCGTCACCATTCGGCCGATGAGGGACGGCGTCATCGCCAACTTCGACGTCACCGAGGCGATGCTGCGCTACTTCACCCAGAAGGTGCACAACCGCAAGACCCTCGTCCGCCCCCGCATGGTCCTCTGCGTCCCCTCGGGGATCACCCAGGTGGAGAAGCGCGCCGTGCGCGACAGCGCCGAGAACGCCGGCGCGCGCGAGGTCTACCTCATCGAGGAGCCCATGGCGGCGGCGATCGGGGTGGGCCTGCCCATCGAGGAGCCCGGCGGGAGCATGGTGGTGGACATCGGCGGGGGAACCACCGAGGTGGCCGTCATCTCGCTGGCGGGAATCGTCTACGCACAGTCCATCCGCGTCGGGGGCGACGAGATGGACGAAGCCATCATCAGCTACATCAAGCGCAACTATAACCTTCTGATCGGCGAGCGGACGGCCGAGCAGATCAAGATCGAAATCGGCTCCGCCTTCCAGGTGGGCGAGCGCAAGACCATCGAGATCAAGGGGCGCGACCTCGTCGCCGCCATCCCGAAGACCATCGTGGTCAGCGACGAGGAGATCCGCGAGTCGCTCTCCGATCCGATCAACGCCATCATCGAGGCCGTCCGGAGCGCCCTGGAGAGCACGCCGCCCGAGCTGGCGGCGGACATCGTCGATCGGGGCATCGTCCTCGCGGGGGGAGGCAGCCTCCTGCGCGGCATCGACATTCTGCTTCGCGAGGAGACCGGCCTTCCGGTCACCGTGGCCGAGGATCCCCTCTCGGCCGTGGTCATCGGGACCGGAAAAGTGCTCGACGAGCTCGACCTTCTCAGCAAGCTCGCCGTGTAGCCGGGATACCGAGGCGAACCTCTCTCCGGGTGTCGGTCTGGTTTTCGGGACGGCCTCACGCCCCCAAAATGGGCCCCGAGAGAGATGCTTCGATTCCTCCAGGAAAGGCGCAACGCGGCCCTGCTGAGCGCCCTCTTCGTCATCAGCTTCACCCTGATGACCCTGAGCGTGCGTCGCCACGGCGGAACCACCCTCATCGAGCGCAGCGCCCTCACCCTCTCGGGCCCCCTCATGGAAGCCTCGGCCGCCCCGAAGCGGTGGATCCAGAATCTCTGGCGCAGGTACATCCTCCTCCAGGACATGCGGGCCGAAAACTTGGGGCTTCGCAAGGAGATCGCCTCCCTCCAGGCCCTCTCCCTCAAGGTCCGCGAGCTCCAGACGAAGGTGGGCCGCCTCGAGGGGCTCCTCGGGGGCCGCCGGAACCCGGCGGCGCCCGTCCGCCTCGCCCGCATCGTGGGGCGAAACCTGGGCGCGCTCTCCCACACCGTCATCGTCGACCTCGGCGCCGCCGACGGGGTGCGGCGCAACATGCCGGTCCTCCACGAGGCCGGCCTGGTGGGGCGCATCTCCCGCGTCGGGCGCGGGGTGAGCCAGGTCCTCCTCCTGACCGACTACCGCAGCGCCGTGGACGTCCTCGTCCAGCGCTCCCGGGCGAGCGGGGTCTTCTCCATCTCCTCGCGCGGCGTGGGGGAGCTGCGCTACATGGCGGACGGGGGGAAGGTGGAGGCGTCCGACCTCCTCATCTCCTCGGGCCTGGGCGGCATTTTCCCAAAGGGCCTCCCCGTCGCCCAGGTGACGAAGATCGGCCCCAAGGGGGAGAGGCTCTTCCAACAGGTGGAGGCCGAGCCCATCGTCGACTTCGG
>JAZGDQ010000362.1:0-4910 GCA_036477985.1 bacterium | reverse complement strand
GTCGCCCAGATTCGCCGTCCCCTGGAGTCGGCCCGGGAGGTGACCTCGCGCCTGGCCGAGATGGGGGGGAGCGGGGGCCGCGCGGCGTTCCGGGCCTTGGGGGAGGGGACGCGGGCGGCGGGCGGTTTTGCCGGAAGGGCGCTCGGCGCCGCCGTAAGGGCGGCGGCGGCGGCGGCGCATCTCGTCCGGAGGCTGAGGGGCCGCCGGGGCGCGGCCGCGGACGAGGTCCGCTCGGCCGACGTCATCCCCATTCGCCGGTCCTCGGGCCGGGAAGGCCCCCCGGAGCCGGGCGCTCCTTCCCAGCGGCGTTGGCGGCGGGGCTAGGACGCAGGTCCGGCCCTCCTTTCATCGAATCGACTCCCTCCTTCTCGTTTTGCATCACCCGCCCTATCTGCGGGCGGTCCCCGAACCTCGGGCGCCCGCGGCCCCGGCGCTTCGTTGACGCCGCCGCTCTCGGCTTGGTTCAATTGGAGGGGGGAAGGGTTTTTCCCGCGCGGGAGGGGCGGGCGCCCGCAGGGCGGCGGCGGCCCGGGGCGCGCGCGTTCGAGCGGGGGGGAGATTGTAGAATCGCTTTCGGGGGCCTCCCGCCGGGGAAGCGCCTCCGCCCCCCGCGGGGAAGGAGGGAATATGCCGTCGGAGAAAATCGATTCCGATAGCCCGATTCTGGTGGCCGACGGCGATCCCGGCGTCCAGGCCGCGCTGAAGCGCTTCCTCTCCGAGTTCCAGCTCCGCAACGTCACCTACATCGACGACGGCTACAAGGCCACCCACTCGGGCCGCTTCAACCGGTTTTCCTGCATCATTCTCGGGCAAGCCCTCGAAAAGACCGACGGCATCAAGGTGCTCGCCGCCTTGCGGGCGGAGGGGAAGAACACGAAGACGCCCTTGGTCTTTCTCTTCGGTGACGGAGAGGAAGCCCTCGCCAAGGAGGCCGAGGCCGCCGGCGCCTCGGGCACGCTCGCCAAGCCCGTCAAGGCGGATTCCCTCCGCAGCCTCATCGAGAGCCTCCTCGACCGCTACATCGTGACCAAGACCGAGGAGGCGGCGAAGGACCATGAGTATCAATCGGCCACCTTCTCCGCCGTCGACCGCGGGAAAGAGCTCCTGGCGAAGGGGGATTACGAAGGGGCGGAGGAGGCCTTCGAGGAGGCCATGGTCACCGGCGGAGGCTCGGAGGACGTCTTCAACGGCCTGGCCGTGGTCTACCTGGCCAAGGGGGACAAAGAGGCGGCCGAGCAGGTGCTCATCGAGGCCGAGCGGCTCGACCCCCTCGCGCGCGAGAAGTTCCGCTTCCGCGCCCCGTCCTTCATCGAGGAGGGGAACAAGAACCTCGAGGCCGGGCTCTTCGAGGCGGCGAAGAACAGCTTCGAAGGGGCCATCGTCGCGGACGAGAAAATCGTGGCCGGTCACGCGGGGCTCTCCGAGTCCCTCATGGCCCTGGAGGACGAGGAGGGGGCGGAGAAGGCCTACAACAAGGCGCTCGAGATCGAGGACCGGCCCGAGGACCTCCACGTCTACAACCGGATGGGCATGTTCGCCCGCCGGAGGAAGCAATTCCTCCGGGCGTTGCGCGCCTACGACCGGGCGCTCACGTTCAACCCGGAAGATCACGTCCTCTACTACAACAAGTCTCTCGTGCATGTGGCCACGAAGGACTTCAAAGAGGCCATCAATCTCTTGAAGAAGGCGCTCGAGTTGAAGCCGGATTTCCCCGAAGCGAAGGAAGTGGCGCAAAAGGTCGTTGCTTGGCTGAAATCCAAATCCTCCTCCGGATAAGCCGGGCCGTGGCGGCGGCGGGGCCGGGTCCGGAGGGGAGCCGGGAGGTGCTTTCCCGTGGCGAACGGCGAGTCCGAGTCCTCCGTGGCCGAGGCGATCGATCGCGGCTACCAGAGCCTCGAGGAGGAGAAATACGAGGAGGCGAAGTCGGCCTTCGCCGAGGCCCTCTCGGGGGACGGCGAGAGCGTTCCCGCCCACGCGGGGATTTGCCGGGCGCTCCTGGCGCTGGGGGACAAGAAGGGGGCCGGGGAGGAGCTCGACGCGGCCGCCTCCCTGGAGACCGGCGCCGAGCACCTGAATCTGTTCAACGTTCTGGGCATCCGTTTCCGGCAGGCGAGGGAGTATGACCTCTCCCTGCGCGCCTTCGACCGGGCGCTCGCCATCTCTCCCGACGAGTCCGTGCTCCACTACAACAAATCCCTGGCGCAGATCGTCCGCATGGAGCTGAACGACGCCCTCTCCCTCCTGAAGCGGGCCATCGAGCTTCGGCCCGAGTTCCCCGAGGCGAAGAAGGCGTGCGAGAAGGTCGAGCGGTGGCGGGAGAGGCTGGAGAAGGAATCCAAGACGGAGGCCGAGCCGGAAGCCGAGGCGAAGGAGGAGCCGAAAGCGGCGGAGGCGGCGGCCGAACCGGACGCCGAGCCGGAGGAGGATTCTGCCCCGCCGGAGGAAAGCGCCGAGGGGCCGGAGGAGGAACTGGACGGGCTGGGCATGAGCGATTTTGAGATCAAGGGCGATGAGGTTTCGGGCGGATAAGAAGATGAAGGAGGGCGGCCCCCCCGCCCGGATGTAAACGGCGCCGTGGACGGATGGGCGTCGCCGGCGAAACCGCGGCCGGATCTGGTCCGTTCGCTATGGGAGCGGTGAGATGTCCGCCGGCAATCCCGATTCGGGCCCCAGCGAGAAGCTGAATCCCGAGCTTCAAGTTCTGCTGGCCGAGAACGTGCCCCACGTGCGCCACTCCGTCGACCGGATACTCGGGAGTTTTCAGCTCCGCAACATTTCCCACTCGACCGACGGATACAAGGCCGTCGAGGATTGCCGCTCGAACCGCTACGGCCTTGTTCTGATCAGCTCCTCGCTCTCCAAGATGGACGGCATCAAGGTTCTCTCCTCCCTCCGGGAATCCGGGAGAAACAGGGAAACCCCGGTTATTCTTCTCTACAACCCGGGGGAGGAGAATGTCGCCGAAGACGCCGCCGCGGCCGGCGCTTCGGGCTCGGTCGAAAAGCCGGTCGACGCGGACATCCTCAAGGCCCTCGTCGAACAGGTTCTCGACAGGCACATCGAGACCAAGGGTGAGGCGAAGGAGCGGAGCGAGGGATATGAGTCGGCGACGGAATCTTTGGTCTCCCGGGGAAAGAGGTATCTGACCGAGGGGAATTTTGACGAGGCGGAAGCCGTCTTCGAGGAGGCCATGGTCACCGGCGGGGGCTCGGAGGATGTGTTCAGCGGCCTCGCCGAGGTGTACCTGGCCAAGGGGAACACCGAGGCCGCCGAGCAGGTGCTCGTCGAGTCCGAGCGGCTCGACTCCGAGGCGCGGCAGAAGTTCAAGGTGCACGCGCCGAAATTCGTGAGGCGGGGGGACGCGAATTTCAAGGACGGCCGGCTCGAGGAAGCGAAGAACAACTTCCAGGGCGCCGTCGTCGCGGACAAGGAGAACGTGGCCGGGCACGTCGGGCTCGGCGAGTCCCTCCACGCCCTCGGGGACAAGGAGGGGGGGGATAATGCCTTCGCGCGCGCCCTCGAAATCGACAAGCGGCCCGAGGATCTCCACGTCTACAACCGGATCGGAATCCATGCCCGCCGGGAAAAAGAATTCGACAAGGCGGTGGAGGCCTACGACAAGGCGCTCTCGTTCGATTCGGAAGATCCCGTTCTCTACTACAACAAATCCCTGGTTTTGTGGCCCAGAAAAAATTCGAAACGAGCCTGGACCTCTTGAAAAAGTCCCTCGAGCTGAACCCGGAGTTCATCGAGGCGAAGGAGGCGGCCCGCAAGGTCATCGGCTGTGTGAGATCCGCCGCCTCCGAATGACGCCCTCGGCGGCCCTCGGGCGGGAATCGCCCGGGGAATCGAATGGGGCCGGCGGCGGTATTCCGGGTATGGGATGAAATGGGTCCGCGCCGGCGGTCCCTGAGGGCCTGGCCCAGGGGGATTCCGGAATCCGGGCGGAGGCGTATTCCCGGCCGGGGGAGAAGTTCAAACGAAAATGCCCGGCGCAGCGGGATCGAGAAGAAGACAGCGCGGATCCTCCTCCGATGAGAGCAAGGCGCAAAATGAGGAGGAAGCGGTTGTTCAGCGCGGCCACGAATGTATCGGAAAGGGGCGGCTTCATCAGGCGAGGGAGGAGTTCCAGGGAGTCATCGCCCGGAACCCGCGGAGCGTGCCGGCCCATCTGGGCCTCTGCGAGGTCCTCCATGAGTTCGGGGCCCGAAACGAGATGATCAAGTCCTTCGAGACCGCGGCGACCTACGGCACGCGCCGGGAGGCCAGGCTGTTCAACAATCTCGGCATCCGCCTCCGCCGCTCGAAGGATTTCGGGCTCGCCCTCCGGACGTTCGATCTGGCCAGCTTGCTTGACCCATCGGATCCGGTTTTCTTGTATAATAAGGCTCTCGTGTACATCGCTCACCGCCAGTTCGAGACGGCGTTGGTTCTCCTGGGCCGGTCGCTGGAGATTGACCCGGGATTCATCGAGGGAAAGAACACCGCCGAGAAGGTGGAGATGTGGATTCATGCCAGGAAGCCGCGGGGGGAGGAAGCGGAGTGACGCCCCCTCCTTTGGGCGAATTTCGGATACGGGCCCCCGGGAGAAGCCGGATGGCCGGCCATTCACAAATGCATCTGGAGCGATGAAGCCATGAACGATCCAAAGGAGAGAAGGGTGTACATCCGCTTTCAGGTCCCCGTGGTGATCGACGCCCCGGATATCTCGGATCTGCCTCTCGTGCCGGAGGATATGAGCGAGGGCGGCTTCAAGGTCCTCGTTTCGAAGAAGCCCGAGATTGGTCCTCTGGTTCCGTGCGACATTCAGATCTGCGACGAGGTGTTCGAGAGATGCGAGGGCCGGGTGGTCTGGGTCCATGAAAAATCGACCAACCCAGACACATGGTTCATCGGGCTGGCGGTGGAAA
>JAZGDQ010000361.1:0-2166 GCA_036477985.1 bacterium | reverse complement strand
AAGGGGCCGAGCGCCTGATCGGGGATTTTCGATTCTTTCTGCTCGCCCGCTGCGCCCGCTCCCGGGGCCGCTTTCCGCTCCCAGCCTTCCTGGAAGCGGGGGCGCTTCCTTCGGGCCTCGGGCGGCTCCTCGCGCCGGATGAGGTCTTCCCCGATCGAATCCAGGAACCGGCTGGGGTATGAGGCCCAGCCGCCCGCGCCGCCCGCCGGGGGCCGCTCGGCCGCCCAGGAGAGCATCAGGATCTCCTTCGCCCGGGTCATCCCGACGTAGAGGAGCCGTCTTTCTTCCTCCATCGATTCGGGCTCATCGATCGATCGGCTGTGGGGAAGGAGGCCGTCCTGCACGCCCGCCACGGCCACCGCCCGGAACTCGAGCCCCTTGGCCGCATGGAGGGTCATGAGCGAGAGCTTGCCGCCTTCGTCCTCCATCTCATCCGACTCGTTCGAGAGCGCCATCTCCTCCAAGAACCGGGTCATCGCCTCGGGGTCCTCGGGCATGATTCCCTCCTCCTCGCGCAGGCGCTCCTCGAAAGCCGCCGCCGCCGCGAGAAACTCCCCGGCGCCCTCCAGGCCGCGCTCGGCCGACCGCCGCCTTTCGAGCGAAGCGGATGTGCGGGAAATCTCCGAGAGCCAGGCCCGGTAGCCCGTCCGGCCGATCAACTCCTCCAGCATGAGGGCCGGCCCCGCGCGCTTGGCCGAGAGCTCCTCGAGCAGGCCGAGCAGTTTTTCGAGGGCGCGGCCGGCCGCGCCGCCCACCCTTCCCTCCGCCACGGCTTCCCGCGCCGCCTCCTGCGAGACGTGGTCGCCGCCTCCCGAGATCGCGGCGATCTTCGCGGGCCCCAGCCCCCGCGAGGGCCGGTTGAGGATACGGGTGAAGGCCGCCGAATCCCCCGGGCGGGCCGCGGCGCGGAGATAGGCGGCGAGGTCTTGCACCTCGGTGCGGTCGAAGAAGCGCTGGCCCTTCACCACCTGGTAGGGAACCCCCCGGCGGCGGGCTTCCTCTTCGAGCGGGCGGGACTGGGTGTTCGTCCGGTAGAAGACGGCCACCTCCCCCCAGGAGATATCTTCCCCCGCCCCGGCCTTCGCCAGGCGCTGGAAAATCATCTGGGCCTCCACCTGGGGGTCGGCCGCGCCGAAGTACACCACGGGCTCCCCGGAGGGTTTTTGGGTGAACAGCCGCTTCTCCCGGCGCCCGCGCGCGAGCGCCATCACGGCGCCGGCCGAGGCGAGAATGTTTCCCGAGGAGCGGTAGTTCTCCTCGAGCCGGAAGATGCGCGCGCCCGGGAAATCCTTTTCGAAGCGCCGGATGTTTTCGATCTCGGCCCCGCGCCAGCCGTAGATGCTCTGATCGTCGTCCCCCACCGCAAAAACGCGCCCTCCCTCCCCGGCCAGGAGGCGGACAAGGCGGCCCTGCACCTCGTTGGTGTCCTGGTACTCATCCACGAGGATCTCCTCGAAGCGTTCCCGGTAGCGGGCGAGAATAGCGGGATATCCGCGGAATAGCCGGAGTGGGAGGGCGAGCAGATCGTCGAAATCGACCCCCCCCGCCGCGCGGAGGGATTTTTCGTAGGGAGGTGCGAGCTCGGCCGCCACCGCCTCCAGGCTTTTCGCGAAGCCCCCGCCGGAGTCTTTGCGTCCCGTTTTTATGCGCCCGATCCGATCCAGAAGCTCCCGCGGAGGGTACCGATCGGGGTTTACACCGATACGGGACATTTCCCGCTTGAGGATCGTGAGACACTCGCCCCGGCTCATCACGGTGAAATCGCGCGGCAGCCCCGCCTGCTCGAACTCGGCGCGGAGGATTCTCGCCCCCGTCGCGTGAAAGGTGCTCATCCATGTCCCCCGGACCTCGGGCCCCAAAGCCTCGGCGAGGCGTTCTTTCATCTCGCCGGACGCCTTGTTCGTGAAGGTGAGAGCGAGAATCGCGCCGGGGGGGGTGCCCCCGGAAAGAAGGTGGAGGATGCGCCGGACGATGACGCGGGTCTTGCCCGAGCCCGCTCCGGCGAGGACGAGCGTGGGGCCCGGCGGGGCGAGAACCGCTTCGAGTTGCTGGGGATTCAGACCTTCGAGATAGCCCCCGGCCCCGGCGGGGGCGCCGGAGGATGCGGCGGGCGGAAGGGTCATCGCTTCCGGGGCACCGCCACGGCCCTGGCGTCCTCCACCCAGA
>JAZGDQ010000360.1:0-4641 GCA_036477985.1 bacterium | reverse complement strand
GGATGCCCCGCCGGGTGAGCTCCATCTGGACCTCCATCGAGTGGTAGTGCGCCCGGTAGAGGACGGCCATCTCGGAGAGGGGCATCCCCTCGTCGCCCAGCTCGAGGATGCGCTGGGCGATGAAGTCGGCCTGCTGGAGGACGTCGCGCGCCGGGACGAGGGCGGGCATGGGGCCGTCCCCGCGCGTGGTGGAGAGCTTTTTCTCGAACTGGCGCTTGTTGCAGGAGATGGAGGCGTTCGCCAGGGCGAGGATGGGGGCCGTGCTCCGGTAGTTCGCCTCCAAGCGGAAGAGGCGGGCGTCGGGGTAGCGCTCCGGGAAGGTGATGATGTTCTCGAAGTGCGCCCCCCGGAAGCTGTAGATGCTCTGGGCGTCGTCGCCCACGACGGCGAGGTTGCGGTGGCCGCTCGCGAGGTGGTCGATGATGTCGGCCTGGACCTTGTTCGTGTCCTGGTACTCGTCGACCAGGATGTGCCGGAAGCGCTCCTGGAAGATGCGGCGGACCTCCTCGTGCTCGGCCAGGAGGGTGCGGGTGAGGGTGAGGAGGTCGGAGAAGTCCACCGCGCCGATCTCCCGCTTGCGCTCGCCGTAGCGCTGGGCCACCCGCTCGATGTCCCCGAGGCGCTCGGCCAGGTAGGGAGCCCGATCCATGACCGCCTCGGCGAGGGGGCGGTCGGTGTCGGCCGCGAAGGAGATGAGCGATTCGAGGACCCGGCCCTTGGGGAAGTGCTTCTCCCGGGGGTCGATCCCGGCCTCGCGGATGCAGTCGCCGGCGAGGTCGGCCGAGTCCTCGCGGTCGAGGATGGTGAAGTTCGGCGAATAGCCGAGGAGGGCGCCGTGCCGGCGGAGGATGAGGTTGCCGATGTGGTGGAAGGTGCCCCCCCAGATGCGGCGCACGTCGCCCTGGATGAGGGTCCCCGCCCGGTGGAGCATCTCCCGGGCCGCCTTGTTCGTGAAGGTGAGGAGGAGGATGCCGTCGGGCGAGGCGCCGTCCTCGATGAGGCGGGCCAGGCGGTGGGTGATGGTGTGGGTCTTGCCGCTTCCCGCCCCGGCGATGACGAGGAGGGGCCCCCCGCCCGCCATCACCACCTCGAGCTGCTGGGGGTTCAGCGCCTCCTCGTAGCCGATGCGCCCCGCCTGCGAGCGGGGCGGGCGGCGCAGGGTGTAGCGTCGGCTCTCCCCGCCCCCGCCGCCTCCTGCGCCCCTCTCCGCCGGGGAGCCGCCCATCCGCCTAGGCCCTCCGCGCCGCGGCGCGGCGAAAGGCGCGCGCGCGTTGACATCTTCCCGTCCCGCGGTAAAATCGAGCGTCTGGACAACATTTTCGCCGGAGTCCTTCCATGAGCACCTACCAGACTTTCTTCGACGGGTTGGCCCTGGGCTTCTTCTTGGGGTTCCTCGCCTTCTACCTTTTCTACCGCTTCAAGCTGGCGCGCCCGCGCAAGCCGCGGAACCAGATCGACCGCCTGGTGGACGACATCCAGCACTACTACCGGCGGGTCTCGGAGGGCAAGCCGGAGGAGGGCGAGTAGCCCGCCCTGGGCGAGGCTCTCTCTCCGCCGAATCGCCCCGCCCCACTCCTCCGGACAGCCCCCTTCTCTCTCCGCCGAAGCGCCCCGCCGCACTCCTCCGGACAGCCCCCCGTCCCTCTCCGCCGAAGCGCCCCAAGCCCTCTCCCCGTCAAATGGAGAGGTTGCGCACCAAACCGGGGTCTCCCCGCAGGTGGGCCAGGCTGTTCATCGTCACCACGCTCCAGCCGCGCTGGGGGGTGTGCTCGATGATGTTGAGCGAGGCGTTGTGCTGGCGGATGCCGCGGAAGCTGTTCAGGTCCACCCCGAGGACGCGGCACATGATGACCGTGATGGTGAGGTTGTGGCTGACGGCGGCCACGGTCTCCTCCGGGTGATTCTCCCGAAAATCCTCCATCGCCCCCCAGGCCCTCTCCTGGAGCTCATCGAGCGTCTCCCCCCCCGGCATCCGCAGCCCGGCCGGCCGCTCCTTCCATGATTCGAGGAACCCGTTGTGGCGCTCCTGAATCTCCTCAATCTTCAGCCCCTCGAGGTCGCCCTGATCCAGCTCCTTGAGGCGCGGCTCCTCCCGGACGGGGAGTCCGAGGGCGGCGGCCACCGCCTCGGCCGTCTCGCGGCTGCGGAGCAGGGGGCTGGCGTAGAGGGCGCGGACGGGAAGGCCCTCCATCGAGGCGGCGAGGGCCCGGGCCTGGGCGCGGCCCACCTCGTTGAGGGAGACGCCGGTGACGCCCTGAATGCGGCGCTCGACGTTCCACTCCGTCTCGCCGTGGCGCAAGAGATAAAGAAGCAAGGGCGGACTCCGCTGCGTGCGGGGATGAATGCGGGCGGTGCGGGGGGCGCTAGTTGTCGAACTTCTTGAAGTCTTCGGGCCGGAGGTCCTCCAGCCAGCGCTTCACGTCCTCGGGACCCTCCTCCATCGGCTTCTCGCCCCCTTCCTTCTCCTCGCCGCCCTCGGCGTCCTCCTCCTCGGGCTCGGTGAACTCAATGCTCTTCGCCTCCTCGAGCACCTTCTCCTCCACGAAGATGGGGGCGCTCATGCGCAGCGCGATGGCGATGGCGTCGGAGGGGCGCGCGTCGATGACCACCTCGGTGCCGTTGAGGGCGAGGAAGATCTCGGCGAAGAAGGTGTTGTCGCGCAGGTCGTTGACGACGATGCGGCTCACCTTGCCGTTGATTCCGCTGATGAGGTTCTTGATGAGGTCGTGGGTCATCGGCCGGGGGGTCTGGAAGTTCTCGATCTCGCGGGCGATGGCGTGCGCCTCGAAGATGCCCACCCAGATCGGAAGCGCGCGCTCCCCCTCCTTCTCGCGCAGGATGACGATGGGCACGTTCGTGAGTGGATCGAGAGTGAGCCCCTTGACCTGCATCTCGATCATATCGCCCGCTCCTCCATAACCGCCGCCCCCGCCGGGGAAATTCCGGAGAGGCCGTGAATCCCGCCGCGCAGGATCTCCACCTGGACGAGATCCCCCGGCCGGGGCGCTGCGCCGCCCGCCATGAATTGTACCCTGTGATTGCCTCGGCTGCGACCCATAAACCGCACCTCCCCCGGCCCCTCTTCCGCGGGGGCGGCGGCGCAGCCCGCGCAATCGGAGGGCGGGGTCCTTTTCCGGGGGACCGGCCCCTCGACCATCACCTCCTGAACCGAGCCCTCCAGCGCCCGGTGAAGCTCCTCGCCGATGCGGCGCTGGAGCGCAGTTACGGCCGCGAAGCGCTCGGCCGCCGCCTCGGGGGGCGGCGCCCCCTCCATGGAGAAGGCCGGGGTGCCGGGCCGGGGCGAGTACTTGAAGAGGTAGATGTTGTCGAAGCGCGCCGCCTCGAGGACGCGGAGGGTTTGGGCGAAATCCTCCTCCGTCTCGCCCGGGAAGCCGACGATGACGTCCGAGGTCAGGACGCCGCCCGGGACCCGCTCGCGAAAGAGGGCGACCTTGGCCAGATACGCCTCGGCCGTGTAGCCCCGCTCCATCCGCCGGAGCACCTCGTCCGAGCCCGACTGGAAGGGCAGGTGAAGGTGCTCGCACACCTTGGCGCACTCGGCCATGGCGCCGATCATGTCCTCATCGCAATCCTTGGGGTGGGAGGTCATGAAGCGGATGCGCTCGAGGCCCTCGACCCTGTCCAGGCGGCGGAGCAGCCCGCCGAAAGTCAGATCGCCCGGCGTCTTGCGCCCGTAGGAGTTCACGTTCTGGCCCAGGAGGGTGACTTCCTTCCGCCCCTCGCGGACGGCGTCCTCCACCTCCTCGACGACGAGGCGGCTCGGCTTGCTCCACTCGGGCCCGCGCGTGTAGGGGACGACGCAGAAGGTGCAGTAGTTGTCGCAGCCGCGCGCGATGCTCACCCAGGCGCCCAGGCCGTCCTCGCGCCGCCGCGGGGCGAGCTCGGTGAAGTCGGGCTCGATGGGGGCGGTGTCCACCACCCGGCCCTCCTCGAGGCCGACGAGAAGCTCGGGCAGCTTGTCGATGTTCTGGGTGCCGAAGATGAGATCGACGGCGGGCTGGCGGCGGGCGATGTTCACCCCCTCGCGGGTGGCGAAACAGCCGCAGATCCCGATCTTGAGGCCCGGCTTCTCTCTTTTGAGGCGGTTCAGGCGGCCGAGCTGGCTGTAGACCTTCTGCTCGGCCCTGTCGCGGATCGAACAGGTGTTGAGGAGGATGAGGTCGGCGTCCTGGAAGTCGCGGCAGCGCTCGTACCCTTCCCCCTCCAAAAGGCCGGTGATCGTTTCCGAATCGTACCGGTTCATCTGGCAACCGTAGGTGAATATGGCGAACCGCCTGGTCAAGATTTCCTCCAGCCCCTCCGGGGAACGGGCGCCTATATTGCGAGAGCCCCAAATTCGTGTCAACTTGGCCGCCTCGGAGGGGCGCGGCGGGCCTCCGCCCGCGGCCCCCGAGCGGGGAAAAGGGATGCGGGCCGTTTGTTTTCACGGAAGGCGCGAGAGGGGCGGGGGCGGAGATTTCCTCCTCGCGGCCCGGCTCCTCGGGGCGGGCGCCGCGCGCGCGGGACTGGGCGCCCAGGTGCGCACCCCCATGCGGCCCTCCCCTCCCGGCTCGCCCGACAGGGCCATCGTTCGACTCGCCGCCCGCCCCTTGGCGGACATGGCGATTCCTCGGCGCTTCG
>JAZGDQ010000036.1:0-4090 GCA_036477985.1 bacterium | reverse complement strand
ACTTCGAGGCCGACGTGGCCTTCCGCGCCGAGAGCGCCGGGGGGCGCGCGAACGTCCTCGCCCACTCGGAGCTCGTCACCGGGGACCCGCGCTTCTCCGAGGCGTTTCTCCAAAAGGTGATTCGCCTCCGGCCCGCGGACGTGGCCCGCGCGGCGGCGCGCTACCTGCGCCCCGCGGGGCTCACCGGGGGGGTGTTCCTTCCCGCGAATGGAGGAGGAAAGAGAGGGGGAGGAGGAAAGGGAGGGGGATCGGGAGGCGGCCGCGCGCTTCGCCAGGCCGTCCGCCGGGGATTCCTCCCGTTGAAGGCGGCCGCCGGCGGCGGGGCGGGGGCGCCTGCGGCGGGCGTCAGCGGCGAGACGGGCGCCGTCAGCGGGGCGGGCGCCGTCAGCAAGACAGGCGCCGGCAGCGGGGCGGTGTTCTCGGGCAAGGCGGAGATGAAGCCCGCGCGGGCGCGCATACGAGGGAAGGGGGATCGCCCCTACACGGCCGCCCTCCCGGGCGGGGCGCGCCTCGTGGTTCTGCCCGGCGGGGCGGCCCCCGTCTTCGCCCTCCGCGCCGTCTTCCTGGGGGGGCAGCGCCTCGAGGGCGGGGAGCGGGCGGGCCTTCACGCCCTGATGAGCAACGCCGCCGTCCAGGCCACGCGCGGAATTCCCTCCCGCGAGCTGGCGCTCCGGGTGGACGGCCTCGCCGCCTCCCTCACCGGGTTCGCCGGGCGCAACAGCTTCGGCGTCTCCGCCTCGGCCCTCTCCCGCGTGTTTCCCGAGGTCCTGGAGATCTTCGCCGAGGTCCTCTGCGCCCCGGCCTTCGATCCCGAAGACGTCGCCCTGGCGCGGCGCGAGGCCGAGGCCGATCGAAAGAGCGACAGCGACGACCTGGGCCATCTCTCCCGTCTGCGCACCATGGCCCTCCTCTACGGGACGCATCCCTTCGCCCGCCATCCCCTGGGCAGCCGCCGCACCCTCGCCGGGGTGGACGGAAGATGCCTGCGCCGGGCCTGGCGGCGGTGGGCCGCCCCCGGGAACCTGGTGATCGGGGCCGCGGGCGATGTGGACCCGCCCGAGCTGGCCCGCCGCCTGCGCCGCCTCATGCGGGGTTGGGCCGAGCGGGCCCCCCGGTGGCGGTCCCCGCGCCCGCCGGCGGCCCCCCGCCCGAGCGGGCGCCCGCGGGCCCGGCGCCATGCGGTGGCGGACGCCGCCCAGTGCCACATCCAGCTCGCCTACCTGGGCGCGACCTTCTACGACCCGCGGCGGATCGCCCTCTCGGTCGCGGCGGCGGCGCTGGGGAGCCAGGGCGGGGGGCTCTTCATGGAGCTGCGCGAGCGCCGGGGCCTCGCCTACGCCGTGAGCGCCTCGGCCGAGGAGGCCCTCGACCCGGGACCCGTGACCTTCTACGCGGCGACCGCGCCCGAGCGGGAGGAGGAGGCGGTCGCCCTCATGCGCGCCGAGATCGCCCGCGCCCGGGAGGAGGGGCTGGGCCGGGAGGAGGTCGAGCGCGCGAAGACCTTTCTCATCGGAGAGCTCGTGCGGGGGCGCCAGCGGGCGGGCGGCCGGGCCTCGGATCTGGCCTTCTGCGCGCGCTACGGCCTGCGCCGCGAGACGCCGGAGGAGGTGAAGGCCCGGATTCGGGCGGTGGACCGGGAGGCGGTGCGGGAGGCGGCGCGCGCTTTTCTCGATCCGAGGAGGGAGTGTCTCGTCCGCGTCGGCCCGAAGATCTGACGATGGACCGTTGCGGGGCGCCCGGGTTCGCTTCTTCCTTCGATGCCGCGCTCTCGAATCCGGCGGGGCGCCGGCCGGCCGGGGCTCCTTTCCCTCAGCTCGCCGTCTGGCTGATCTCGTCCGTCCCCCCGCCCTGGCGGATCTCCCCGAGGCGATCGGACGCCGCCTCGATGAGGGGGATGAGCGTCCTCGGCTCGATTCCGCACGCCGCGACGCCCTCGTAGCGGCGGCACAGGTTGGCCACCTGAATCTCGTCGGCCTTGTCCATCTGGTTGAAGACGTGCAGCATCGGGATCTTCTCCAGGCCCAGATCCGCCAGCAGGCGCTCGACGGCGGCGAGGTTCTCCTCGCAGTCGGGGTCGGAGGCGTCCACGACGTGGAGGAGGAGGTCCGCCTCCCCGAGCTCCTCGAGGGTGGAGCGGAAGGCGGCGACGAGCTCCTTGGGGAGGTCGTGGATGAAGCCCACCGTGTCGGTGATGATCACCTCCTGCTCGCGGGGGAGGCGGAGGCGGCGGCTCGAGGTGTCCAGGGTGGCGAAGAGGCGATCCTCGGCGAGGACGGCGCTGTCCGTCAGGGCGTTCAGGAGGGTGGATTTCCCCGCGTTGGTGTAGCCGACCAGGGAGAGGACGGGCACCTCGCGCCGCTGGCGGCGGCGCCGGCCCTGGGCGCGCTTGCGCTGGAGCTGCTCGAGCTCGCGCTCGAGGCGGCGGATGCGCTCGTGGGCGCGCCGGCGGTGGATCTCGAGTTTCGTCTCGCCCGGGCCGCGGCCCCCGATGCCGCCGGTGAGCCGGCTCAGGGCCGTGCTCTTCGTCGAGAGGCGGGGGAGCATGTAGCGCAGCTGGGCGAGCTCGACCTGAAGCTTGCCCAGGCGGCTGCTCGCCCGTTGGGCGAAGATGTCCAGGATGATCTGGGTGCGGTCGAGGATCTTCAGGTCGGTGAAGTCGGCCAGGCTGCGCATCTGGGCGGGGGTGAGCTCGTGGGTGAAGACGAGGGCCTCGACGCCCGTCTGAAGGGAGCGGATGAGGATCTGGGAGAGGCGCCCCTTCCCGATGACGAAACGAGGATCGGGCCGCCGCCGCCGCTGAATCACCTGCCCGCTGGGGGTGAGGCCGGCGCCCTCGACGAGGGTGGCCAGCTCGGCCAGCTCGGCCGCCGCCGGGCGGGCGCCGGGCAGGCCCTGGTCCACGTGGACGAGCAGGGCCCGCTCTCCGGTCTCGAGGCGGGTGGCGTTCCGCCGCACCCGGGCGATCTCCTCCTCCAGCGAGGAGACGATGGCGGCCGGGTTCACCGCGTTGTGGAGCTCGGTCAGGTCGGCGAAGGAGTTCACCTCCCAGGGGGGTTTTTGGTTTTCTCCCTTCCCGCTCGCCGCGCCCGAAGCGCCGATCTCTCCCTCCTCCTCCGGGGAGGGCAGGAGGTGGGCCATGTGGACCCGCCCCGCGCCCCCCTCCTCGTCCACCTCCAGGGCGGCCATGAGGTCGAGGCGCAGGAGGGCCATGTCGGTCAGGTCCTCGTGGGAGAGGCCGGACGGCCCGAGGTGGGTGTGGACGCAGCGCAGGCCCCGCAGGCGGGAGGCGCCGGCCCGGGCGCGGCCCAGCTCGGGGATCTCGATCCCCTGGGCGTCGCCCACGATGACGTGGCGCACGACGCCTTGGCGGTCGATGAGAAGCCCCAGCTGGGAGGAGACGTCGCGGGAGATGGAGGCGAGTTCGCGGCCCAGCTCCAGGTGGATGAGCTGGCCGGGCGGAACCTTGCGGCGGTAGAGCCGCTCGATGGCCCGCACCTGCTTGGGCCGCAGACCGGTCGTGCGGCCTTGGAGCTTGGCGATTGTCGAGCGCCCTCCTGGAATATCGCCGGTTCACCCTATCTCTCGGGGATCATCTTACGGGCTCCCTCCCCCCCTCCGCAAGGGAGCCGGGAGGGGCCCGAGGGGGCGGGGCGGCCTCAGATTGACTCCCGAATGGGGGTGAAATAGACTGCCCGCCTTTTGGCCCCGGGTGGCCTCCCAAGGGGAGGCCCCACCTCCCGGGGCGGGCCCCGAGGGGTCGGCGAGAGGCGGGAGGAGAGTCATGGTTCACGAGCGCGACACCCGGCTCATCCGCATCGAGGACATGGTCCGGCGGCTCCTGCGCCGCAAGGCGGACACCCACCTGGCCAACGCCCTGGACAAGATGCACGCCGCCGAGGTGGCCCAGATCTTCAACCGCCTCGAGGTCGAGGAGCGGAGCCAGGCCCTCTCCGTCGTCTCGGGGGCGAAGCACCGCGCCTCCATCCTCACCGAGTGCGACACCCACATCATCCGCGAGCTGCTCGATCCGATGGCGAACGAGGGGGTCATCGTCCTCCTGAAGGAGCTCGACAGCGACGACGCCCGCTAT
>JAZGDQ010000359.1:0-5513 GCA_036477985.1 bacterium | reverse complement strand
CCCGCCCGTGCTCTGCCAATCAGGCACTGCCAGCAAGCTGCCAGTGGCGCCCGGTGGAAGTATTTATCGCTCCTATGTATCGATGGCGCGCCGATCTTGCGGCCCCCGGGCGGGGGTGTCAATAAACCGAGGGGAAAAAGGGGGGAGGGGAGATGATGACCCGCGCGGCCGGGGCGCCCGGAGCGAGATTCGAGGGGGATGCTATGATGCCGTGGGCATGCAGCATGCCGTGGGCATCCAGGGTGGCGTGCGCGTCCAGCATGGCGCACTTGTCCCGCGCGGGGAGGGAGACATGAAGCGGCTTCCGGTCATCGCGATCACCATGGGCGACCCCGCCGGGGTGGGGCCCGAGGTGTGCCTGCGGGCGGTGCGGGACCCGCGGGTGCGGCGGTTCTGCGTGCCCCTCCTCGTGGGTGACCTGGAGGTGTTGCGCCGCCACGCCCGGAGGATGCGCCTCGGGGGGCGGCTCGCCGCCGTCTCCCCGGAGGCGATTCCGGAGGGGGCGCTCGGGCCCTCCGCCCCCGCGCCCGTCATCGATCTGGCCAACGTGGCGGCGCGCCACCGGGTCTTCGGCCAGGTGCGGGCCGCCCTGGGCCGGGCGGCGGGCGCCTACATCGAGTGCGCCGTCCGCCTCGTCCTGGAGGGGCGGGCCGCCGCCCTCGCGACCGGGCCCATCCACAAGGAGGCCTTCCAGGCGGGCGGCTACGCCTTCCCCGGCCACACCGAGATGCTGGCCCATCTGTGCCGGGGAGCCGGCGGAGGAGGAGGAGGGAGAAGACCCGGAGGAGGAGGGAAAAGAGAAGGGGCGGGGGAGCCGGTCATGATGCTCGCCCACGGGCGGGTCCGCATCGCCCACCTCTCGACCCACCTGCCCCTTCGCCGGGCGATCGGGCGGATCCGCCGGGGCCGGGTCCTGCGCGTCATCCGCCTCCTCGCCGAGACCCTGGAGGGCCTCGACCGCAGGCCGCCGCGGATCGCCGTCGCGGGCCTCAATCCCCACGCCGGGGAGGGCGGGCTCTTCGGGCGCGAGGAGATCGAGGAGATCGCCCCCGCCGTCGAGGACGCCCGCGCCGAGGGGATCGACGCGCGCGGGCCCGAGCCGCCCGACACGATCTTCGCCAAGCTGCGGGGGAGAGTCTTCGACGGCGCGGTCGCCATGTACCACGACCAGGGGCACATCGCGGGCAAGCTCATGGCGTTTCGCTTCGACGCGGCGGGAAGGGGGGCAGTGCGGGGGGTGAACGTGACGCTGGGCCTCCCCATCGTCCGAACATCGGTGGAGCACGGCGCCGGCTTCGAGATCGCCGGGCGCGGGGAGGCGGATCACGCCAGCATGGTGGACGCCCTGCGCCTCGCGGCGCGCCTGGTTCGCAGCCGCGCGGCGGGCGCGCGGCCGCGCGCTAGGAGAGTTTCTGCCAGACCCAGATGACGCGGCCGATGATGACGTCGTCCAGCCGCTCGCGCGATTTGAGGTCGACGTACTCGAAGTCCCGGACGGGATTGTCCTCGACGAACCAGAGGCGCGAGCCGCTCAGGTTCAGCTTGCGGATGGCGTTGACGCTGGCGTCGCGCG
The DNA here is from genome assembly GCA_036477985.1 of bacterium. Classification (GTDB taxonomy): domain Bacteria; phylum UBA8248; class UBA8248; order UBA8248; family UBA8248; genus JAZGDQ01. The sequence continues at coordinate 3,940 of JAZGDQ010000359.1, read as the reverse complement.
GGGATTTCTTCGCCGCCTGGGTGTTGACGGCGTAGTAGGCGTCCCGGCGGACGGTCTTGTCGTCGCGGTCGATGATGATCCGGCTGCCCGCCTCGAAGGGCGGGTTCATGTTTTTCCCCCAGGCGGCCCGGACCGTCAGGGCGACCAGGTTGTTGCGGTTGGCGGCCTCCTGCATGCGGACGATCTCCCACTCCGACACCCGATCCGAGTGGACCTTCCCGGGGCTCGCCGCCGCCTTGGGGTCGACCAGCGGAACGCCGCAGAAGCCCCCCTTCGACCTGGAGGATTTTTTGTCGAGGTTGCCCATCAGACGGACCTGGATCTCCTTCCGGGCCTTTTCGTAGGGAGACGAGCCCGTTCCGAAGATGAGCCAGTCCCCCGAGATGCCGAAGCTTTTCGCCAGGAATTGGATGAACGAGAGGCTCACCTCGGTCAGACCCTTCTCGTACTGGCTGATGATGGCCTGAGAGAGGCCGGCCCGGCTGGCAAGCTCGGTCTGCTCGAGCTTGTTGAAGAGGCGAATTTCCCGCAGCCGAGCCCCGATCGCTTCCCGCTCTTTCTTCTCCAATCGCAGTTTCATAGCCCGCTCTTTTTATGAGGTCTGAAAACGACTGGCAGGGTCCCGTTTAGGCCATCCTGCCCGATTCCGGATGCTTCCCAGAGGCCCCCCATTTGGGCGGGGTTCATCCCCTAGATACAAAACGTATAACATAAAACCGAAAAATATGGAAATATTGCATGTGAATTATGCAATTAATATTCCCCGTTTCATTATAGGGTTATCCTTGGAATTTCCCTGCGGATGTTGAGGAAATTGAAGATCTCACCGGACCGGCCGCATCCCCGCCCCCCGGAAGGGCACGTGGCACACCGTGAGAACTTCCACCGAGAGCGCCCCGGCGCCCTTGAGGGCCCTGGCGCAGGCGGAGGCGGTGGACCCGGTGGTGAGCACGTCGTCGAGCAGGAGGGTGCGCTTTCCGGCGATGCGCCCGGCCGCGATCACCCCGAAGGCGCCCCGCAGGTTGCTCCTCCTGCGGGCGGCGGGGAGGCCGGTCTGGGGCGGGGTCTCTCTCCTCCGCTCCAGCGTTTTCTCGAAGGGAAGGTCCAGCCAGGCGGCGGTCCTGCGGGCCAGAATCTGGGCCTGATCGAAGCCCCGCTCGCGCCAGCGCGCCGGGTGGATCGGAACATAGGTGACGAGGGCGCTCCCGTCTCCGGCCGTCTCGGGGAACTCGGCGCGGGCGAGGCCGCCCAGCGCGGGGGCCAGCGCATCGGCGAGGCCGGACTTGCCCTCGAATTTGAAGAGGTGGATCAGGTCCCGCAGCCCGCCCTCCATCGGGCCCAGCGCCCGCGCTCGGTCGTAGGCGGGGGGGTGCTCGCGGCAGTCGGCGCAGAGGTGATCGGGCGAGTAGGCGAGGGTCATCTGCGAGAGGAAGGGCTTGCCGCACCGGGGGCACCAGGGGGGCGAGGTGCGCTCGAGCTTCTCCATGCAGGGGGCGCACACCGTGCGTCCCCCGAAGGAGGGGAGGGCGTCCTCGCAGAGGGGGCAGCTCGAGGGGATGAGGAAGTCGAGGATGCCGGCGAGGAAGCGGAGGTTCGGATGCATACGGGCGGTGGGCTCCCCCGCGCGCTTAGTCCCGCTTTCGGAGCTGGATTCGCTTGCTGGAGAGGGCGCCGTCCCCGGCCTCCTCGCCGAGGCGGCGGTGGCGGACGAACTCGGCGGCGACGGCGAGGCCGATCTCGCCCGGCGTGTCCGAGCCGATGTCGAGGCCGATGGGGGCGTGCACGCGCCGGATGAGCTCCTCGCGGTCGAAGCCCTTCTCCCGCAGATGCCGGTAGGTGAGCAGCACCTTGCTCTTCGAGCCGATCATCCCGATGTAGCGCGCCGGCGTGGTGAGCGCCCACTCCAGGACGGTCTCATCGTTCGCGTGCCCCCGGGTGATGATGGCGAGGTAGTTCGACTCGTCCACCTGGATTTCCTCGAATACGTCGGGGAATTCGCCCACGTGGAAGGTGTCGGCCATGGGGAAGCGCTCGGCGTTGGCGAAGCTGGGCCGGTCCTCCACGACGGCGATCCGGAACCCGGCGAGGTGGGCCGCCTGGGCCACGCAGAAGGAGACGTGGCCGCCCCCGAAGAGGTAGATGAGGGGCCGGACCGATATGGGCTCGACGAAGATCTCGGTCGCCTCGCCCGGCCGGCGCCGCCGCTTCCCCGAACGCACCTCCTCGTCCTCGAACTGAAGGAGGGCGGGCTGGCCCTGGCGCATGATCTGGACGCTCTCGCGCCAGACCTCGGCGCCGAACTCGGGAAGCTCGCCGACGGTGCTCCCGTCGCGGCGGACGAGGACCTTGCCCTCCTCGCCGGCTTTCCCCCGGGCCCCTCCCGACTGAACCACGGTGGCCAGGACGGCGCTTCCCCCACGGGAGCGAATCTCGTTGATCTCCTCCAGCAGCTCGCGGCTGTAGGCCTCGAAGGGCTCGACGAAGATCTCCACCACCCCGCCGCAAATGTGGCCGCTGTCGCCGGCCTCCTTCTCGGTGAGGTCGAAGACGAGCTTCTCGGCGCCGCCGCTCTCGATGACGTTCATGCCCGCCTGCCAGACCTCGGCCTCGAGGCAGCCGCCGCCCACCGTGCCCATGGTGCTGCCGTCCTCGCGGACGAGCATCTTGGCGTCCCCGCTCATGGGGGCCGAGCCCTTGCGCGCCACCACGGTGGCCAGCGCGCCGCGCACCCCATTTTCCTTCAGGGCGCTAATCTCCTTGAAAACGTCTTCGCTCATCTCTTCGGCGTCCTGTGTCCGGCCAACGGGTGAGGCGCGCGAGCGCCGGCCCCGGGAAGGTCCCCTCGCCTCCCGCCGCCCTCCTGCCTCAGGGCAGCCGGCCCAGGGCGCGCGGCCCCGGGGGGGAGAAGGCGGTCGTGACCACCCCCTCCGCCGGGCCCCTCGGGGCCCCCGCGAGTTCCCACACAATATAGGCGACTTTGCGGGCGATTTCCACCGCCTCCGCATCGTCCGCCTTATTCAGGACCACAACCCGCCGCGCCCCCCCCGGCGCGCCCCGGAAGAGCCCCTCCGGGTGGGCGGCCAATCGGCCCAGCGTCTCGGGGGTGATCGGGCTCCCCTCGGGCTGATCCGCGATTCGGGCCAGCAGGGCGGGGCGGAAGACGTGGGCGGCGTCGATCGGGGCCCCGAGGGCGTCCAGCCCCATCACGCCCAGGACGAGGTCCGTCCCGGGCGGGACGCAGGGCTCCTCCGGGCCGGGCGCCTTGAGGGGGAGTCCCCGGGCCCCGTCGGCCTCGACGAGGACCACCCCCCCGGGGCGGCGGAAGAGGCCGGCCGCCTCGGGGGAGAAGCCCTCGAGCTTCATCCGGCGCCGCCCCCGCGCGCCCGGCTCGGGGGCCTCCCCCAGGCGGGCGCGGGCCAGGGTGAGGGGGCCCTCGGCGATGCCGGGCCGCCCGTCGAGGGCCTTTTGGAGGTCCGCCGCCTCTCCCAGGAGGAGGAGGCTCTCGTCCCCGGGAGGGGGAGCGAAGATCTTCGTGGTCGTCGTGATGAGGGCGGGGCGCCACCCCGCCTCGGCGCACTCGGCGGCCAGGGCTTCGAGGAGGCTCGTCTTGCCCCCCCCGCCCACGGCGGCCGCCACCTCGCCGCGGCCCAGGGAAAGCGCGCGGGCCAGGTGCAGCGCACGGGGCGCCGTCCCCGGGCTCACCAGCCCCGCGCCTCCGCCGCCCCGTGCAGGAGCTCGCGGCGCAGGATGCCGACCAGCTCCTCGGAGAGCTGGGGGAGGTGCCGCACGACGATGTAGTTCGGGTAGATCTGCTCGACGAAGGGATCCACCACCCCCACCCCGACGATCCGCACCCCGAGCTTCTCGAGCCGCCCCACCGTCTCGATGAGGTGGGAGGCGTCCCCGTTCGGCTGGCCGTCGGAGGTGATGATGATGATCT